>NZ_JBSGDA010000026.1:0-103085 GCF_053602135.1 Nocardia sp. NPDC004573 | reverse complement strand
GGGGGGGGTGGGTTTTTGTGGCGGGGCCGGTGCCGCCGCGACCAGGCGACGCGCAGCGGCGCGGGGGCGGGCCCCCCCCCCCCCCCCCCCCCCCCCCCCCCCCCCCCCCCCCCCCCCACCGCCCTGCTACCGACCGACGACGCATCGATCACCCTCGTCGGCACGGCGCTCAGCGGCGCGCTCATCGCGCTATATCTCGATTGGGTCGACGGACGGCTCGACGTCTCCGGCTACCGGCCGGCCGAGGCCGCGACCGGTCTCGTTCTCGCCGTCGCGTCGCGGTCGACCACTGAAGCGCGGCACGCTCGGTCGCATCCCGATGCGCCGTTCACCGCTTCTTCACCCGAGCGTGACCGCCCGGCGGCAAGATGACACGATGCGGTGGATGTGCGTGGCGGGCGCGGTGGCGGGGATGGTGGCAGCCGGTGGTCTGGCGGCCGGCGCGCCGCCGGCGGCGGCCGATGGTCCCGCCACGTTCGATCTCGAAGCCCATCGCGGCGGGCTGGGGCTGGTGGCGGAGAACACGCTGCCCGCCTTCGCGAACGCGCTGGAACTCGGGGTGAGCACCTTGGAGCTGGACGTGCAGATCACTGCGGACGGGTACGCGGTCGTCACCCACGACCGCGATCCGAGTCCGGCGAAGTGCGTGGACACCGCGCCTGCCGTGCCCGGCGACCCGAAATTCCCCTACGTGCCGGGAAAGACGTTCATTCGCGATCTGACTCTGGCTCAGGTGCGGACGATCGATTGCGGTTCGGTGCCGTCCACCGACCAACCCGGGCAGCGCAGCGCGCCGGGAGCGCGAATGCCGCTGCTGTCGGAGGTCTTCGACCTGGTGCGCGCGTATCACGCCGATCAAGTGATGCTGAACATCGAGACCAAGGTCGAGGCCCCGGCCCCGGAGCAGACCGCGCCGCGCGAACAGTTCGTCGACGTCGTGGTGGCGGAGATCCGCCGGGCGGGCATCGCGCCACAGGTCACCATCCAGAGTTTCGACTTCGCCACCCTGCGACTGTTGCGGGAAGCGGCGCCCGACCTGCCGGTCGTCGCGTTGACCGACGGCCCGCCGAAGTTGCGAGCCGGAGAAACCGGCGCTTCCCCGTGGCTGGGCGGGATGGACATCGACGACTTTCCGGGATCGCTGCAGGAGAAGTACGTCGCGGCCGCGGCGGCCATCGGCGCCGCGGCGGTTTCGCCGGTACACGGCACGCCGCAGAACGCCGCGGTCACCGACCCGGACTATCAGCCCTTCACCACGAAAGAACTCGTCCGCGCCGCGCACCGCCACGGCATGCGGGTGGTGCCGTGGACCGTCGATGACCGTCCGACCATGACCGCGCTGCTCGACATCGGGGTGGACGGCCTGATCACCAATCGACCTGACGTGTTGCGTGCCCTGCTGTCCGACCGCGGTTACCGCCTGCCACCGGCATATCACCGCCCTTAGAGCGGGCAGCCGGAGAAGTGCGCGCGACCGCGGCACACGGGCCGCGCGCCTTCCCCAAGCGTGCCTGTGGCCGCATGGCGCCCCAGGCTCGAGGTCAAGCGAGGCTGTTCAGCAATTCATCGGCCACCCGCGCGGAGGACGCGGGGTTCTGGCCGGTGATCAGGGTGCGATCCACCACTACGTTCGAGGACCACGGTGCGGCCTCGCGGAAGTCGGCCCCGAGCTCGACCAGCCGATCCTGGAGCAGCCATTTCGCCTTGTCCGCGAAGCCCGCCTGGGCCTCTTCGGCGTTGGTGAACCCGGTGAGGGCATAGCCCGCGAAGACGCTCGCCCCGTCGGCCCCTCGCGCGGCGAGCAGAGCCGCGGGCCCGTGGCACACCACGGCCAACGGCTTGCCCGAGGCCAGGACGGTGGCGAGCAGCCGACCGGAATCGGCGTCTACCGCCAGGTCCTCCATCGGCCCATGGCCGCCGGGGTAGAACACCGCCGCGTAGTCGGCGACGTCGACCTTCGCCAGATCGACCGGATTGTTCAACTCGGCACTCGTGCCGATCACCCGAGCCCGGTGGTCGGCGGTATCCTGGCCGTCGTTGACCTCGGGCGCGAGGCTGCTCTTGTCCACGTTCGGCACGACGCCACCCGGCGTGGCCACCACGATCTCGTGGCCGGCGCCCTTCAGTTTCTCGAAAGGCACCACGAACTCCTCCGCCCAGAAGCCGGTGGGGTGTTCGGTCCCGTCGGCCAGAGTCCAATGGTCCGCTCCGGTCATCACGAAAAGGATCTTCGACATCGTCTGTTGCCTCCGTCGTCCGGAACCCGCCGGCCGGGTTCGGTCATCGAGTCTCCGGCGCGCCGCACCCGCTGACCTCGGGTTCGCGAATATTCCTGTTTCACTTCTGCCTCGCTGCGGCCGCCCCGGCGCCACACCGGTCGGCGAGGTGCTGGCCACATAACGCCATCCTCCTCCTGACCTGCGCTTGTACGCGCGCCATACTGGACCGGTGACTGAAATGGGACAACGCGAGCAGGAGACTGCACGCGAGATGCTGGGAGGTTGCCCCGATATCGGCAGCTTTCGCTTCCGATTCGCCGACCAGCGTTGGGAATGGTCCGACGACGCCGCCGCGATCTATGGGTACGCACCGGGCCAGGTGGAGCCGTCCGCCGAACTCATGCAAAGTCACCTGCACCCCGACGACCGTGGGCGCGTCGCCGAGGCGCTCGCCCACGCCGTCGAGACCGCTACGCCGTTCTGCACCCGCCACCGGATCATCGATACCGAGGGCGAGACGCACGACGTGATCGTCATCGGCGAGCAACTGTTCGACGAGGACGGCGCGGTGGTCGGCTCCGCCGGCTATCTCATCGATGTCACCGCGACACTGGAGGACAACCGGCAGGAAGCCCTCGACGACCTGCTACCCGACGTGATCGACGCCCGCGCGGTGATCGAACAGGCCAAGGGGGTGGTGATGTTCGTCTACGGCGTCAATGCCGATCAGGCGTTCCGGGTGCTGCGCTGGCGCTCGCAGGAGACCAATATCAAGATCCGGACCCTGGCCGAGCAGCTCATCGCCGACGTCGTCGCGATGGGCGGCGCGCTGGTGCAGCAACGCACCCGTTTCGATCATCTCCTGCTGACCCTCCACGAGCGGGTGAGACCCTCGGAACCCGTCATGGATTAACCAAGGGGTGCGACCGGTCCGGCCGAACGAATCATGCCGGCCGCCGTGTCAACACACGGCTGGAGCATCATCGAATCCGCCGCGACCCACTCACAGCTCGCCGGTGTGTTGGCCGGATTCCTCTTCACCGGAATCGTTTTCTTGTTCGGGCGAACGAACCGGGACAACAACCAGACGATCGCTCTGGTCACAGCGACATTTTTCGTACTCGCCCTGGACAGCTACGAATACAGCATCATCGCGGGCAATAAGCCGGCGATCGAGAATCTGGCAGCTCAGTGCTCTCTCATCTGGAGCCAGATGATGCCTGCCGCAGGTTCTTTGGGTGTCGGGGCGATGGCTTTGTCCGCCGCGGTCGCGTGGATGCTGGCAGGTCATGTCGAAGCCCAAGCGGGACACGGCCCCGATCGCGCGCTGTACCGATTGGGAGGGCTCGTGGTCTCCATGATGATCGGCGGGGCAATGCTGCTGCTTATCGCCACTTCGCTCGACTACTTGGAATCCGCCTACGGTGAACGCCCGCTCATCTGGGGAATCGTCACGCCTGTGTTCGGCTTGGCGATCATGGCGGCCAGCATGAGCGTGGCCGTCCGTCGGACCGTTCGCTTGACAGGCTCGGCAGGTGCGCCGCTGGCCCTTCCGCAGAATCTGCCGATAGCCACCTACGCGACGATTGTCTACGGAATCATCTGCCTCGTATTCACCGGCGTCATCTCCTTGATGGGAGTCGACTCCAATGAAGGACCCAATGTCGTGGTCGTCGCAGGAAGCCTCCTGTTGGGTCTGCTCGCTCCCGGTGGCGTCGGCATACTCATCGCGCGATCGGTTCCGACAGGCTGAACGCCCGGCGGCACAGGCAGGCGCTTTGGTTGCGGGAGGCGTGTGGTTCGGGCGGATTCTCATGGTGCGTCGGGCCGGCGGTCGGCGAACCCTGCCGGTGAGCGTTGTGTCACTCGGCAGCGAAACGCGCGGCATTGTCGGCGGCCCACCGGGCGAAGGTCGTCGCGGGCCGGCCGGTGACGTCTTGGACGCTGGTGACAGGCAGGGCCGTAGGAGGCAGGTCGAAGCTGGTGAGGGCATTGTCGACGTACCACGTTGCGGTGTCGCCCATGGTGGGGGTCAGAGCAGCGATGGTGTCCTCGCGCGTGGATTGCCGGAAGGTGATGTCGCGGCCGAGTGCGTCGGCGAGGTACCGGACGAGATCGGTGCGAGAGAGGATCTCCGGTCCCGCCAGCGGGTAGGCCCGGCCGAGATGAGCGTCGCTCAGCAGAGCGGTGGCGGCGACAGCGGCGATGTCGTCCATGGCGATCGGCGCGCTCGCCGCGTCGGGCCGCGGCTCCAGCACCGCACCGGTCTCGCGGATCTGGCGCGACCAGATCAAGGTGTTCTCCATGAAATCGCCGGGCCATAAATGAGTCCACGCCAGGCCGCTGTCCTCGACAGCCGTGCAGACGCTGCCCCACCAACTCTCCGGTTCGCCGGACAGGTCGACGACGTGCCGGACACCCGCCGCGCGGGCCAGCGCGAGCACCTCGGCGACGCTGTCGGGTGTGGGCGCCAGGTACATCCGCTCTACCCCTGAAAGCGCGGCGGACAAGGTGTCCGGTCGCCGCAAGTTGCCCTCGGCCACCTGCACCGCGGCCGGAAGCGCGGCCTTCCGCGGATTGTTGGTGAGCGCCCGAATATCGGTGGCCCCCAATGCGAGCAGGTGGTCGACAACCCTGCGGCCGATGTTCCCGGTGGCCCCGGTTACCAGGATGGTCATCTGCACCCTCTCCGGTGTGGATCCCTGAACCACTCATCCTGCCACCCTGGGGTGCCTAGGAGCCGGGCCGCCGGCGTCGACGTCTGCCCGGGCGACGGTTTCGGCACCGGCGTCTAGTCGCGTTGTTCGACATCCAGGACGTACTCGAGGTCTCGGATGCGGGCGGCGGCTTCCGGCGAGCACAAGATGACGACGCGATCGGCGCCGCAGAGCTCGACGGGCTCGGCGTCGACGGTCTGCAGCCAGTCGAAGAACGCGCCTCGAACACCCTTCGGTGTCGCACTTTCGTCGGGTAGGTACGGGTCGAGACGAACGAGGTAGGTACGGTGTCGCGCCGTCATGACGCTCTCCTCCCATCGTCCAGGCCGCTGCCGTGCCGCAGTGGCGTACCGCCATATCCGAACGCTCGCCTGTGCGATGTCCGCTGCGCAGACGTGATACCCACTTCAGGCGGTGGCACGCCGAGAGCTCTGGGCCTACCTCTGCTCGGTGTGGTGGTGCAACGCGGGGTCACCCAGGTGGCGAGGTAACGACGTAGCCCGGCGCCGGAGCGGGGTGGACGGCCGGGGTCGACGACGACGGACTGCACGATGCGCAGCATGTGTTCGACGAGTTATCGAGGCGGTCGTCGTCGATGCCCGCCCTTGCCCAGTCCACGGCCATATGTTCGAGCACGGCGCGGCCGAAGGCGCGGGCGATCCGTCGGCCGCGACGACAGGGACGGTGTATGAGCGACCGTCGTCGCGATAGTGCCGGTGTGAGGTTGCGTCCGAGCGATCGCTCGATGGGCGGCATTACGGCGCATCAGGTCCGGATGGCGGACGCGGTCACCGTGTCGTCTCGGTCCGTGCCGGGATGGAGCCGTTCTCCCGCATCCGGCGCTAACCGATCGGCAGCACGCTCGAGATCGGGTGGTAGGCCCAGTTCAACATGCGCTCGGCGTCGTCCTTCGCGGCGACGGCGCTGTCGGCCGAGCTGTGCAGAACCACACCGATCAGCGGTATTCCCGCCCTGACCGTCTCGAACAGCAGACACGTTCCCGCCGCGCCGGTCCATCCGGTTTTGATGCCGATCGTGCCGGGATAGTCGTGCAGCAGCGAGTTCGTGGTCCGCCAGAGGTGAGCGCGGTTGCCCGGGCCGGCGGGCAGGTGATAGCTCTGCGCGCCGACGATCTCGCGGAACACCGGCAGGCTCATCACGCGCATGCCGAGAGCCACCAGATCCGCCGGCGTGGAGTAGGTGGAGTGGTCGGTGGGGATGGGCAGTCCGCTCGGATCGGTGAAATACGTTCCTGCCAGGCCCATGTGCATCGCCGTGTCGTTCATCTCGGCGATGAAGCCGTCCTGGCCGGGACCGTAGGCCTCGGCGAGGGTGTAGGCGGCGTCGCAGCCGGACGGCAGCAGCAGCGCGTACAGGAGTTGTCGTGCGGTGAGCACCTCGCCGGGGACCAGGCCTGCGTTGCTCCCGTCGTGCTCGGTGCAATAGGCGATGGCTTCACGCGGCACGGTGATCACTCGGTCGAGGTCGCCGGTGTTGATCACGACCAGTGCCGTCATCACCTTCGTGATACTGGCTATCGGGACCGAGGTGTGCGGCTGCCGGGACCACAGCACCGTGCCCGTGATCCCGTCCGCCAATATGGCTCCCGACGCCTGCACTCCGTCCGGTTCAGGAGTCGGCCAAGGCAACCGGACATGGACCTCTCCTGCGGCGGGAGCGGCCACGACGCCGTGACCGGCCACCACGATCAGCGCCCCGAATACGACACACTGCAACAACCGGGCAAATGTACGCATAGCGGCATTCTGCCGTGCGGCGCCGCCGATCAGCGGGATTTCCCCCGCCCGGATTGGGGTGCCGCTCCGGCAACAGCACGCAAGCGGCAAATCCAGTCTTCCCGCGACCGAGGCTTGTCACGTGGGACCACTCCCCGCGGCTTCACGAGAAGTTCGCAGCACCCGTGCCGGGGTGATGGTCCCGGCTCACCGACCTGTGCTGGACTGCGCCGCAAATCCTCCTCCACCGGCGGAAATTCGCGCAGTCCGGTTACCGGAGTTCACACCGTCTCGGGCGCCTCGTCAGTGGAAGAATGTCCGAATCACCGTGAGCACCAGGCCGAACAGCGTCCACAAGCCGACCAACCGAGCGTCACCGAGGAACGCGAACGGATCGCGCTGCGGGGGGCGGCTGGACCGGCGGCCTCGCCACAGACGGGTCGGCCGTTCTGGCCGCGCCGCTCCGATCCGCTGATTTCCGCCTCCGATGCATAGCGCAACAGCGGGACGCCGGGCGCGTCCGATCGACGAACTTCGGGCCTGGCCTTCGTTTCTCACGTAGGCGCTGGTAGGCAGACAGACTGCGACGGCCGGTCGCGGGCCAACTTGGAGCAAATCCTGGTCTCCGACCGCCGCCGAGCTCTAGAGTTATCGGCTATGGGTGGTAGGCATCGGAAAGATCGGGAGCGGAGCAGCATCGACTTCGCGGCGGTCGCTCGTGTCGCCGCCGCGTCGCGGCGTGATCCGGTAAGCCCGACTGCGCGCGCAGGATTCGCTGTTCGTGCGCTGGCTGCGCAGCCGGAGGTTCCGGGGTGGATCGTGTGGCTGTATGAGCACGCGGGTGAGCAGTTGGCGCGATTGGAATACCAGTCGCACTACCCGCTGGACTACGGCGGCCCAGGAGTTCGCACGAGCGAGGAATGGCTGATCACTCAGCGCGCCTACCTCGCCGAGCGTTCCGCGCGCGCGGTGGAGCGGGCGCGCCGCTTCCACGGGGACCGCCCCGGTGTCGTCTACGCGCATGGCCCGGAATTGCCCGATGACGAGGAGTTCTACGCAGCCCTCGAGGCCGGGCGGGAATGGACCGGGCATTGGTATTCCCGCGACCCGGTGGAAGCGTGGGACTGCGCGGGGGTGCCGGCCTGACCGAATCGGTGCAGGCCGAGCCCACATGAGCCCCTTTTGGGGCCCCGGGGGGTGGAGGGCGCCCACCCCCCGGGTGGGTGGGCACCCGCAGGGGGTGGGCACCGTGCACCCACCTCGGACCGTAGCGCCTTCGGGTCGGCTTCGAGGTGATTCGGACGCGGCGTCGAGCGGGGCACGCCGTTGTCCCCTCCTCATCTCCCGAACGGACCGCGAACCCGCGTCGGACGCAGACCGGAGATCGGGATCAGCGGGCTGGAAGCGGATACAGCCACGTCAGTGCCGCAAGGCTCTTGTCGAGATATCCCTGCAGCCGGTACTCGAGCCCGTAGGCCATGTCCTCCAACACACTGCATTTGGCATAGAAGGCAGCACGCGCCCGGATCACCCGCAAGTCGTGTGTACTGGCCCGGTAATTGTCCAGTGCTATGTCCAGAGCGTCTGGGCCGAGGTCGCGGTAGAGGAGGCCGAAATCATAGGCCGGGTCGACGATCGCGGCGTCGCTCCAATCGATGACGCCGGTGATCGTTCCGGAAACCGATTCCACCAGAACATGTTCGATCCCCAGATCGTTGTGGGAGAAGACCAGGCCACAGCGATCCGTCATGGGCGTCGTGTCGAGGAACACCTCTACAGCCGGACGATGCGCCTGCGGCACCATGCCGGCGATCGTCTCGTAGATCTGCGTGGCCTCGTCCAGCCACAGTGCTTCCGGTTGGTCGTCGGTGTCCACCAAGTCGGCCATCCGGTCGACGGGAACGGCATGCAGAGCGGCGAGGAAGCGACCGAGCACAGCGGCGATCGACCTCACATGGACCGCTCGCCGCGCGGCGGGCAGGTCGATCAGCGGGCGGCCGGGGAGTTTGAAATACGCCAGGCAACCCAGGTCGGCAACCTCGAAACACGGCTCGGGAACCGGCAGCGGTGAGATCTCCGCAACCGCGGCCAGCAGCCCGGCTTCCTCGATGACCCGCGCGGCTCGGCTTCCGAGATCGGGTTCCTTGCTGAAGCGCACGATCAACTCGCCATTGATCTCATAGGCGATGTTGTCCTCCCCCTCCCCGAGCAGCGCTACCGAGTCGATCCGATAGTCGGGCAGTTGCGCGGCCACTACGTCCCGGACGTCTACGGCGCGATCGCCGTCCCGAATTCTCATGGCACGACTCTAGGGCCCTCGAATCAGCCCTCCCCCGACCCGGATGTTCCGCAATCCCCAACCAGCGCACCCGCCGAATGCGCGTCGCGCAGCTGTCCCGGCGGGCATCCGACGGTGAGGAAACGGCAGTCACTCCCGAGGAGGTGGTCGCCGCGAGCGTGGCCGGCGAGCGCCCGTCGAGCGACCGCCTCGGTTCGGTGCGAACGACCGGAGGGGGCCGCCGGGGACCGCGCCGACGGGACACGCCGGCATCCGTCCCTCACCGGGAAGACGAACACCGGTGTTCGGTCTCGCGCGGATCGGCGCAGACGGTGAACACCGGGAACCTGGCTTCCCGGGGATGCGGCTGGAAGTGGACGCGCACCATTTCTCCGTGGATCGAGGGGATGTCCCCTTCGATGGAGGTGTAGACCCACGGGCCCTCGTCGAGTTCGACGATGGCGATCGTCAACGGCACCAGCTCGCCGCGCCGGTCGGACGGGGCCCGATCCACCACCCGCCACGACACGATCGAACCGGCGCCGGACGACGGTACGCGCATGAGATCGTCGGATCCGCACGACGAGCACCCTGCCGTGATCGGCGCGAGCAGCTTGTCGCATCTCGCGCACCGGCGAATCATCAACGTGTCGTTCGCGCCCTCGGCGATGCCGTCGCCGACGACAGTCACAGCGTCCTTCGTCTCGTGTGCGTCCATTGCGATCCTCCGCGAAGAGTGCCGGTGGGGTTTTCTCCAGGGTGGTCCGGTCGGCGCCCCGCGACGACGGTCGAATTACCTACTTCATACCTATTTTTTTTCGGGGCCCGCCGCGGCCCCCATTCGGCGACTGCGTAGATTTTCGGCCACTGACCAGGAAGAACCCATCTCGGCGGTCCGTCAGCGGCCACGCACATCACGGGAACCGGCAGAGGCCGGGCATCTGGGTGTCCGCTGTTCGGCTGTCCGATTCGAACCGCCGAAAACGGCGGGATCCGGTCACGTCGGCGTCGAGCAGGGCCGACCGCAGGCCCACCAGGGTGTGCTGGACGGCGGTGTCCGCTCGGAACACCCCCGAGGACATGCTGCGCCTCGGGGCGCGGCGACGTGCACCCCGCGACTCTCGGCAGCACCACCGAGACCCGTCAGGGCTCGAGATCGACCACGCCTTTGCCGCTCGGGATGTCGAGGGGCACGGACACCTGGTCGTGGGCGATCAGCCAGGCGCCGTCGATTCTCCGCATGCCGTAGGTGACCCGAACCCACATACCGCTCGTCGCAGCCCCGCCCTTCGACGTCCCGCTGAGGCGAGCGAAGGCGTGCCCGAATGCCACGTCACCGCCCACGGTGAAGGTCAGGTCGCGAACCTCATAGGTCACGCTCTCGAAGAACATGAACACTCTCGCCCAGTTCTCCAGCTTCGCCGCTATCCCCACATGCTGCAGCGGCGGCTCGACATCGAAGGACACGACGTCGGCGGTGTAGCACTGCTTCAGGGTCTCGAGATCCTTCGCCCGTAGTGCTTCTATCACCTTGCCGATCAGCCGGCGGAGCTCGGCTTCGTCCGCCTCGACGCGGTCGGTGGGTGACTGGAAGTCGTCTGGTTCGATCATGGTCGGCTCCTCAGGAATCGATGAGAGTGGGTTCGGCGCCGGTCCGCAGCGGCGCGAGCGCAGTGCTCCAGGCGAGGAGCTGATCGAGCGTCTTGTGCAAGGCGGCCACATGGTGGTCGCGCGGTGTGAAGGTCGTGTGGTTCTCGAAATCGGTGAGCACCGAGATCGCGACCTGATAGCCCACGTCGGCCATGCCCAGCGTGCCGCAGACCGTCCGCAGCTGCACTACCGCGCGGGCGCCGCCGCTCACGCCGTAGGAAACGAAGCCGACCGCCTTGTTGGTCCATTCCGCGAACAGGTGGTCGATGGCGTTCTTCAGCACCCCGGGAACGCCGCCGTTGTATTCGGGGGTCACCATCACGAAGCCGTCGAATCGGGCGATCCGCTCGGCCCAGACGCGGGTGTGGTCATGGGCGGACGGACCGAACATCGGCGGCACGGGCTCGTCCAGATGTGGGAGCGGGTGGTCGCGCAGATCGACCAGTTCGAACTCGGCGTCGCCGCGCTGCGATGCCGCGTCCAGAACCCACTGCGCGACTTGCGGGCCTTTGCGGTTGGGCCGGGTGCTGCCGAGGATGATGCCGATTCTGATCACTTTTCCCACTCCTGCTTCGCTGACAGTGTCACGACCTACCGACGACACAGCCGTCCGGAATGTCAGGCCGCCTCACAAATCGGGTCGCTGATTCGTCGGTTCACGTGAGCGCCCACCGACCGAAGGAGCCGAGCATGACCGACCCGCACCTGCCCGCGGTGATCAGCGAACGTCGTCAGCTGATCAACCTCGCCTACCGGCTGCTGGGCTCCCTGGCCGAGGCCGAGGATGTGGTGCAGGAGACCTATGCGCGCTGGTACGCGCTGTCCGATCGGCAGCGGCGGGAGGTGGCGGCGCCCGGCGCGTGGTTGACGACGGTCGCCGGCCGGATCTGCCTCGATCTGCTCGGCTCGGCGCGCGCCAGACGGGAACAGTACGTGGGCGAATGGATTCCCGAGCCGGTACCGGGCCGGTCCGAATGGCTCGATGGTCCCGCTCCGGTCGATCCCGCCGACCGGGTCACTCTCGACGAGTCGATCAGCATGGCCTTTCTCGTCGTGCTGGATTCCATGACGCCCGCCGAGCGGGTGGCGTTCGTCCTGCACGACGTGTTCGGCTACTCCTTCGCCGAGGTCGCCGAGGTCGTCGGGCGTACCCCCGCGGCCTGCCGTCAGCTCGCCTCCTCCGCCCGCCGCCGCATCCACACCTCACAGGGTCCGTCCGCAGGTCAGCGCGCCGAGGTGGTCAGGGACTTCAAGCGGGCCTGGGAGACGAAAGACATCGAGGCGCTGATCGGCCTGCTCGATCCACGGGCGACCGCGACGGCCGACAGCGGCGGCCTGGCACCGGCCTTCCTCGAACCGATCGACGGCGGCGAGCGGATCGCCCGCGCCTGGATGGAAATCGCCGCGCGCGGCCCCGCGGTCACCCTGCTGGAGCGCACGGTGAACGGCCAGCCCGGCCTGGTAGCACAACTCGACGGAACCATCGTCTCGGTCTACGCCTTCGACATCGCCGACGGCCGGATCACTCGTATCTGGGCGATCCGGAATCCGGAGAAACTGCGGCTATGGGTGGGCGCCACCGGATAGCCAGTCGTCCCACGGGATGCTCCAATCGCCGTTCTGCCAGATATCGAGGGGCTCCCCACCGGTGTTGCGGACCTCGACTACGTCGCCGGGGACGACGAAGTCGTAGAACCATGCGGCGTCGTTCGGGGAGAGGTTCAGGCAGCCGTGTGAGACGTTCGTGTTGCCTTGAGCCCACATGCTCGCGGCCAAGGCGTGCACGAAGATCCCGTCATGGCTGATGCGGACCGCGTGGTTGATGCTCGTGCGGTAACCGAGCGCGGAGTTGGTGGGCAGGCCGTAGCTGGCGGAGTCCATGATCACCGGGTTTTTCCGGTCCAGCACGGTGTAGATGCCAGGGCGAGTCCAGAAAGACATGACTCTGCCGCCGACGACCGCGGTGCCGCCCATGCCCATCGAGGTCGGCATGGTCCGCACCAGGTTTCCGTTGTCGAAGACCTCGATCTGTTTGGAATCGTCGTCGGCGATCGCGACGTGCGCGGGCCCGATGTCCACCGAAACCCGTCGGTCACGTGCGCCGTAGCGGCCCTCGCCGAGCGCGCGGCCGAACAGTTCGGCCTCGATCGTGATCCTGGTTCCGGGGGCGTGATAGTGCTCCGGCCGCCAGTGCGCGTTCTGATCATCGAGCCAGTACCAGGCACCGGTGACGGCAGGCTGGGTGGTGGTCTTCAGGTGGCGTTCCACGGCTGCCCGATCGACGGGTTCGTCGAAATGGGCGACGAGCACGAAACCCACTCCGTAGGTGTCGTTTTCGGCCAGCTCGACCAGATTGGCGGAACGCAGGGAGACATCGACGAGCTGTCGCGGTCGCACCGTGGTGCAGGTCGTCGTCGCGGTGACGTCGCCGGTGTCGCCGTGCGCCACGGCCTTCACGGTGTAGGTGTGTCCGTAACCGAGCGGTTCGGTGCTGCTCCAGGTTCGCTGATCGGGCGCCGATGCGCCCGGCAGCGATCTGCCCGTCTCATCGGTCCATTCGACCGACCGCAGCGTCCCGTCGGTGACGGTGATCGTGCCGGGGCTGCGCGCGTCGACATCGGAGGCGCCGGGCGGGGGATCGAAGCGGAGCGTGGCGGGTTCGGGTGGGGGCGCGACTTCTCGCGACCATCCCCATCCGGCCAGGGCGAGACCACCCGCACCGGCGAAGCCGATCAGCAGCCGACGACGTCCCAATGCCACCGTCCATCTCCCTTCTCCGGGTGCTGGGCCGACCTCCGTCCGTCAGCATGCGGCAGCCACAAGCCCCCCGGGACAGCGACGACCGGCATCTCCACCGATCCGCCGCACAACCGATACCGTTCCTCGATCGATCCGGACTCCGGCGAAGCGGTCGTCCGACGACCCGCACGGTCTCATGGCGCGACGGGATGATTGTGATGTCCATCACTCTTTGTCAGAAATCGGCGGCCAGAACTGTCATATGGGCAGCCGTCGTCGACGACCGGGAGGTCTTGCGTCATGAGCACCGTGCTACGGGGAGCAGAGGCGGTGGATCAGCATTACCGCGCTTCCGCCTTCGTCAAGCGCTCGATCAACAAGGTCTTCCCGACCCATTGGTCGTTCCTGCTCGGGGAGATCGCGCTGTACAGCTTCATCATTCTGCTGCTGTCGGGCGTGTATCTGACGTTGTTCTTCGACCCGTCGATGACCGAGGTCGTCTATGACGGCACATACCAGCCCCTGCGCGGGGTGACCATGTCCCGGGCCTACGAGTCGACCCTGAATCTCAGTTTCGAAGTCCGCGGCGGGTTGTTCGTACGGCAGGTACACCATTGGACCGCGTTGCTATTCGTGGCGTCGATGATCGTGCATATGTGCCGGATATTCTTCACCGGCGCGTTCCGCCGCCCGCGCGAGATCACCTGGGTGATCGGCTCGCTGCTATTGATCCTCGCGCTGTTCGAAGGATTCTTCGGGTATTCGCTGCCTGACGATCTGCTGTCGGGTACCGGTCTGCGCGCGGCCTTCTCGGGTATCACGATGTCCATTCCCGTGGCGGGCACCTGGCTGCACTGGCTGGTCTTCGGGGGCGATTTCCCCGGCGACATCATCATTCCCCGTCTGTACGTCACCCACGTGCTGCTGTTCCCGGCGATCATGGCGGCGCTGGTGGTCGCGCACATCGGAATCGTCTGGTACCAGAAGCACACCCAGTTCCCCGGACCGGCCCGTACCGAGAACAACGTCGTCGGCACGCGGATCGTGCCGGTGTTCTCCCTCGACCAGGGCGCCTTCTTCATGGCCTGCGGCCTTCTGGGTCGCGCTGGCGATGGGGTCGGTGCTCTTGGTGCTGATCGTGTACCCGTGGATCGAGAAGCGGCTGTCCAGGGACATCGCGCACCACAATCTGCTGCAGCGGCCGCGCGACGTGCCGGTGCGTACCGCGACCGGCGCCATGGCCCTCACTTTCTACGTGGTGCTGACGCTGGCGTGTGTCAACGACATCATCGCGCTGAACTTCCACATCTCGCTCAACGCGACGACCTGGTTCTTCCGCATCGCGGTGCTGCTGGGCCCGCCGACGGCCTACTTCCTGACCTACCGGATGTGCCTCGGCCTGCAGCGCAGCGACCGGGCGGTACTCGCCCACGGTATCGAGACCGGTGTCGTCAAACGCCTACCGCACGGGGAGTACATCGAGATGCACCAGCCCTTGGGCCCCGTCGACGACCACGGCCGCCCGGTTCCGCTCGAGTATCAAGGCGCCCCGGTGCCGAAAAGGATGAACAAACTGGGGGCGGCGGGCAAGCCCGGCCCCGGCTCGTTCCTGCGCCCGGATCCGGCGACCGAAGCGGAGCACCTCGTGGCGACCGAGCATTTCGAAGAGCGCAGGCAGCTGGCCGTTCTCCGGGAATACCAGCAGCGCCGCGACGGCGAACGACACGACCGATGAGACAGCGCCGCCTCAGGCACGCCGAGGACTACGGCCTGCTGGTGCCCGCAGCCACCGTTGCCAGCGATTACGCAGGCCACGTAGTCAGAGACACGCTGCGGTCGAACGGGATCCGTTCGACCGTGGGAAGGACTCACCGGCCCGGTCGAGGCCATCGCCTGCTCGTCCTGGTCTTCCCCGAGGACGCCGTCCGGGCCTACCAGGTGATCTGTGCTCACACGAGCCGACCCGATCCCCGAGCCGGACAGTAGGCATCGTCCCGCTCGGCCACATCGAACACAGCCATCGGTGGCTACCACGTTGCCCACCGCCCGGCGCGGCACTGGAATGCCGACCGGTTCGGCACGGTGACCTGGGTTTCGTGTGAGAATCAGCCGGAGAACGGCCGGTCTCTTTCGGGAGGCTGCGCGGCCGGACCTGCGGTGTCGCCGACGCCGCAGCCGAGCGACACAGGTGATTCGATGGACGAGACACATTCCGATGTCACCCGCAGAGAGTCGTGGGAGCGGACGACCGGCATTCCCTTGATGGTGCTGGCCGTCGCGTTCCTCGGCGTCTACGCCTGGCAGGTTCTCGACACCGGGGCCTCACCTCGTCTCGACGCTTGGCTCACCCGGGTCGACGTGGTGATCTGGGCAGCCTTCGCGCTGGATTTCGCGGTGCGGTTGGCGCTGTCCGGCAACCGTGCACGATTTCTGCGCACCCACCCGGTCGACTTGTTGATCGTGCTGTTGCCGCCGCTTCGCCCACTGCGGCTGCTGCGGGCCGCCATGCTCGTGATCGGCACCTTGAACCGGAACACGACGACCCGCGCGAGGCTCGCGGTGTTCGTCGGGGCGAGTTCCCTGCTGCTTCTGCTGCTGTGCAGTCTGGCATTCTTCGACGCCGAATACGGCGCGGCCGACAGCAAGATTCACAATTTCGGTGACGCACTGTGGTGGTCGATGGTCTCGGTGACCACCGTCGGCTACGGCGATGTGTATCCGGTGACGACCGAAGGCCGTTTGATCTCGTTGATTCTGATGACCTTGGGTATCGGCCTGATCAGTTTCGCGATCGGCACCACCACCAGCTGGGTGCTGGATCAGTTGAAAAGCGTCGAGACGAATGTGGAGAACACCGACCGCGAGCTCACCGAGCTCGTCGCGGAGATCAAAGCGTTACGCGCCGAAGTGGCCGCTCTCCGCTCCACTGCGATCGGAGCGGATGCCGTGCCGGCCGAATGATCAGCGGATCACCGAGCGCCGTTCACCAGGGCCGCGGCCCCGACCCTGCGGCCGGTGTTCGGCACAGCGTCGTCACACCGGGCGCCCTGTCCGGATCGCGAGGATAGTCTGGAAATCAACTCCCAGGGCAAGATCGAATTGCGTTACTTGCCTACAATATCTTGTTAGCTCATTATTAACGGTGATTATTCACACAAAGAGAGAAGTGGCTTTGCTGATTTCTTTTTCCTAACGTTGCTGGTGCACGTCGTGATGACGTCGTTATCCATCCGTGAAAGGAAGCTCCGCACATGTTCTCTCGCAAGGCCCTTGCCGCCGCAGGCACCATCTCCGCCGCCGCCCTGTTCTTCGGACCGGTCGCGGTGGCCTCCGCCGACCCCGCCACCGGCTCGGCCGGCTTGGCCACCGGCTCCGCCGGCTTGGCCTCCGGCTCGGCCGACGGCGGCTCGTCCACGGGTTCGGCCGGCTCGTCCTCCGGTTCCGCCATGCTGGACTCCGGTAGCTCGGCCCTCGACGGCGGCACCTCCGCCATCGTCAACATCATCGATGCGATCACCGGCGTCCGGGACCTGAACCAGCCGCAGCCCGCCGCCTGATCCGGTCGCGAGAGATCACCGCTTCGCCCGATCCGCTCGGGTCCGGATATCTTCCGCGCCGCTGTACCGCAGCGCGCGCCCGATATTGCAGTGAAATTGCCGGATTCAACTATTCATTCTCCGTGGCACGGTAGCCACGACAGTGAACCCGGATGATTCCGTTTCTCTGCACAGAGATAGCACGCCGCGCTCCGCGTGTGCGGCTTCCTCGAACATCAGCCCCGTGCCGTCCGGCGACCCCGCCGGACGGCACGGGGCTGTCGCGCGTCGCCGCGACCGGGATCACCGGATCAATGCGGGTTCTTGATCGGCACGAATGGCGGTGATCGTGGCGCGCAAGGACTCCACGGTAGGTGTCGGCTCGATGCCGAAGGTCGCGTGCGCGTCGGACGCATCGATGACGAACGGGCGATCGAACTGATACCGCAACTCCCGCATCTCGCGCGCGTTGGGCTCGAGAAGCCCGGCGGCCCAGAGCACCGCGGTGGGCATCCGGCTCACTCGCACAGGCGGCGCCTCCGCCACCGTTGCGGCCAGCCCGGCCAGTTCGCGGATGGACATGGGAGCCGCGGTCGGCGTGTGCCATGCTCGCCCCCAAGCGCTCTCGTCGTGGGCGACCGCGACCAGGGTCCGGGCGGTGTCACCGACGTCGGTCCAGCTGTGCGCGGCGTCCGGATCCGCCGGGAACCACACTCGGCGACCCGCGAGCACCGCGGGCAGCGCGACCATGGTGAAGGCCGATTGCGCCCCCGCACCGAGGTAGTCCGATCCGCGCACTTCGGCGACACGCACGCGGCCCGCCTCGTGCGCGGCCAGCGCCTCGGCCCATATCTGCGCCCGAACCCGGCCCTTCACGCTGATGGGACGCAAGGGATGACGCTCGCCGATCGGGCCGTCGACCTGTCCGTAGCCGTAGAGGTTTCCGACACTCACCAGCACGGCACCGGCCGCTTCCGCCGCCCGCAACACGGCGGTGGCCAGCGGTGGAAAGTCGGTCGCCCACCGGTGATAGGCCGGTTGGGCGCACTGGTAGACCACCTCCGCGCCCGCACAATGCGAAATCAGTGCCTCGGCGTCAGCGGCGTCAGCGGCGACGCGCTCGATCAGCGGATGATCCGGGCCGGATCCGCTTCGGGTGATCGAGCGCACCCGGATACCTCGGGTAGCGAGCAGTTGGGCGGTAGCCGTTCCGACCGGACCGGCTCCTATGACGACGTGCAGGGACATGGCAATTCACCTGTCTGGCGGGATGTTCAGAGAACAGTGCTCTCTTCGAGAGCTCCGAGCGTAGGTCAGAACAGCTATCCGAGTCAAGAACACTGTTCACGAACCGTGACTTCGTTCTCTTTTTTTGTCGACTGTTTCCTAAACTGGGGGCCATGTCCGCCCAGTCACTGCGCGCCCGCGTCCGCTCCGAGATGATCGAGGAGATCAAGGCGGTCGCGCGCAAACGTTTGGCGGCGGACGGCGCGAACCTGTCCCTACGCGGGGTCGCCCGCGATATGGGCATCGTCGCGTCCGCGCTCTACCGGTACTTCCCGAGCCGGGACGACCTGCTGACCGCGCTGATCATGGAGGCGTATCGGGCGCTCGCCGCCGGGGCCGAAGCCGCCGACGCGAAACCGCCCGCCGCCGATCTGCGCGGCCGATGGATGGCGGTGTGCTCGTCCGTGCGGGAATGGGCGCTGTCCCACCCGGCCGAATACGGATTGCTCTACGGCAGTCCCGTGCCCGGCTACGCCGCGCCGGAGGACACGATCGCCCCGGCCGCGGCCGTGGTCCTCCGGCTGGCCGCCATCGCGCAGGCAGGTGCGAGACAACTGACCCCCGTGCCCATTTCGACGCCGCTTCCCGCGACCGTCCACACCGACTTGCGCCGACTCATCGAGCAGCAGTCCTCCGATCTGCCCGAAGACGTGCTCGACCGGGTCTTCGTGGGCTGGACTCAATTGTTCGGCCTGATCAACTTCGAAGTCTTCGGCCGCTTGCACGGCCTCATCGATGCCCGCGGCGACTACTTCGACCACCATATGAACGTCATGGCCGACCTGGTCGGCCTGCCGTGAGCGGACTTCCGGCCGTCACCGCCCGGCCGGTTCCCGCGTGACGACGGCACGGCGGCGTGTCCGCACCGGACTGCGGCTACCACACGCCCGGCGGCGCTACGGTGACAGCACCGAGATTCTCGCGTTCCACTCGTCCGACGAACATCACCCAATTCGTGGAGGAACATTGCCGAGCTCGTTCACTCGCCGGGGATTTCTGACCAGTGCGGCCACCTCGGCGACAGCCGCGGCCGCCGTGTCCACCGGGGCCGCTCCGGGCCGGGCGCGAGCGGACACCGATCCGGACAAACCGAACATCCTCGTGATCATCGTGGACGAGATGCGCACACCCGTGTGGTTCCCGGATCAGCAGACGCTGGACGCCGTTCTGCCGAACATCGCCCGCATCCGACGCGGCAGTGTGTCGTTCGAGAATCACTACACGGCGGCCAACGATTGCACGCCCGCACGCGGCTGCCTGCTGACCGGTCTCTACGCGCAGCAAACCGGGGTCATGGTCGTGTCGGAGTCGACATTGTCACCCTTGTTCCCGACATGGGGCTCCATACTGCGCGACCACGGCTACGACACCACGTACTGGGGCAAGTGGCATCTCGGCAGTTATCCCGATCGCACGCCCGGAGCGCTCGAAGCCTACGGTTTCCACGGTGGCACCTATCCGTCCCCGAACGGGGCGCCGGGTCAGGGCTTGCAAGCGGATCCGAAGATCGTCGATCAATTCGCCGATTGGTTCCACAACGATTCCGGCGACGCGCCCTGGTGTACGACGGTGTCGCTGGTCAACCCGCACGATATCCAGTGGTGGCCGCGCTGGACCCGGCGCGACCAGTTCAACGCCGACATCCCGCGGTGGATGAACGAGCTGCCGCCCAACTTCGAATCCCTCGAACAACTCTCGCGCAAACCGCGCTTGCAGATGGCGTTGGTGGAGGTGTCGGCGGTGGCGTTCGGCGCGGCGCCCTACGGGACACCCGAGGCCTTGCAGGCCTGGATCGAGATGCGCAACCTCTATCTGTGGGCGCAGCAGCAGGTCGACATCCAGATCGGCCGGGTGCTCGACACCTTGCAGTCGCGTCCCGACGTCGCCGCCAACACCGTCGTCGTCTTCACCTCCGACCACGGCGACTACGCCGGTTCGCACGGCCTGCACGGTAAAGGCGGCGCGGCCTACGACGAGGCGCTACGCGTTCCGCTCTACGTCCACGATCCGCGCGGCTACCTGAGCCCGGTGGACGGGACGAGCACGAGGGATCAGCTCACCTCCAGCGTCGATTTCACTCCCCTGCTGCTCACCATCGGCACCGGCGGCGACGAATGGCGCAGCGACGGACGGTACGAACATCTGAGCGGACGTCTGGACATCGCCGCGCTCTGCCGCAACCCGGGAGCCACCGGCAGGCCGTGGGTCGCCCACACCACCGACGAGGCTTCGATCGAAGAAGCCGCGATCTTGTTCAACCAGGACGCGCCCGGGCATGTCGCCATGGTGCGCACCGCCGACGCGAAGTTCGCGTCGTATTCCCATTGGGTGCACGGCCGGATCCAGATCGATCCGGCGCAACAACAGGAATTCGAACTCTACGACTACAGCACCGACGGCGGCCAGCTCGAACTCGACAACCAGGCCGCGACCGGGAATCCGCTGCGAGGCGAGATGGAGGCGCTGCTGGACAACGTCATCCGCACCGAGATCCAACAGCCGCTGCCGCCGTATCTGCAGGCCGCCCAGGAACAAGGCATCGGCGACTACATCTCCGCGCAGACGAACGTTCTGGTCCAAGCCGAACGCATCGCCAACGCCCTGCTGGATGCCGTGCCGCGACCGTCCTAGCCCCTACACCAGGCCGCGCAGCTTCAGGTCGGTGGCGTATTTCCCGATTAGTTCCGGAGAAATCTGCGGAATATCGTGTTCGGCGCCGATTTTCGCGGATCGGACGGCGGAGCGGAACTTCTCCGCGGGCAGGGCCGCGCACGGCCGGGGCCGGGCGCCGATAGGCGTGCAGCAGAATTCCGTTGCGGCCCAGCTCAGCCTGGTGCTGCCGGTACCAGTGTCATCGGGCTCCTGTTACCGGTGCCCGGCGCACCGCATTGTCAGTGCATGACACAGACCATATCGCCGGGCCCGGCGGCGGCACCGACGCCCGCCGCCGCCCCGGCCGCTCCGGCCGCCGCGCTGGGAGCGCGGCGTTCGCTGGCCGTCCTCATCGTCATCCTCACCGGCCAGTTCATGGCGGTGCTCGACTCCTCCATCGTCAACGTCGCGATCCCCTCCATCCGGGGTTCGCTGCACACCAGCGGTGCGGCCCTGCAGCTGATCGTCGCCGGGTACGTCATCGCCTATGCCGTCCTGCTGGTCACCGGCGCACGGCTCGGTGATCGGTTCACCCAGCGGCGTGCGTTCGTCGCCGGGCTGGCGCTGTTCACCCTGGCCTCGCTGGCCTGCGGTCTGGCCTGGAACGAGACCGCGCTGATCGTCTTCCGGTTCGCCCAAGGCGTCGGCGCGGCGGCGATGGTGCCGCAGATCATGACGCTGATCCAGCGCACGTTCACCGGCGACGCCCGCGCGCGGGCCCTGAGCGTCTACTCGGCGATCATCTCCGGCGGCATGGTAGCCGGGCAGGTGCTGGGCGGCCTGCTCGTCAACGCCGATCTGTTCGGCAGCGGCTGGCGTGGGGTGTTCCTGGTGAACGTCCCCATCGGGCTCGCGCTGCTCGTCGCGGCGCCGCGCATCCTGCCCTCCTCGGCTCAGCGCCTCGAACGCAAGCTCGACCTGCCCGGACTGGCCACCCTCACCGCGTCGGTGTTGCTGCTGGTGCTGCCGCTGGTGCTCGGACGGGAGCTGGAGTGGCCGTTGTGGTCGTGGATCGCGCTCGCCGTCAGCGTGCTCGGCTTCGCATCGTTCGTGGCGATCGAACGGATCGTCGCCTCCCGGGGCGGCGAACCCCTCTTCGCGCGGCCGGTGCTCACCGCGCCCGGCCTGGTCCCCGCCGCGGTCGCGCTGTTCGTGATCATGGCGACCTTCGGCGGCTGGATGTTCGTCATGGCAATCCATTTGCAGAGCACGCTGGGCTACAGCGCCTTGCACGCTGGTCTGCTGTTCGTCCCGCTCGGGGTGGCCTTCGCCGTCGCGAGCCTGAACTGGGAGCGCGTCCCGGCTCGGTGCCACCCGACGATGATCCCGCTCGGGCTCGTGCTCGGGGCGGTGAGCATGGTCGCCCTCGGCGCGCTGCTGCGCGACGGCGCCGAGATCGGGCCGCTCGCCCTGACACTGCTCGGTCTGTGCGGCGCGGGCAACGGCATCGCCTTCAGTCCGCTCATGACCCGCACGCTGGCCAAGGTCCCGATGACCCTGGCGGCCGACGCCAGTGGCATCCTGGTGACCAACGTGCAACTCGGCATCGTGGTCGGGATCGCCACCTTCGGGTCGCTGTTCCTCGGACTGGCGGGCAGCACGGTGACCAGCGCGGCGCACGCCCTCGGCAGCACGGCGATCGCCGAGGGTGTCACGGTTCTGGTGGCCGCGGCCTTCGCTGCTCGCGCCGCGCGATAGTCCGCCTGCCATTCGACAACCTTCGGATCATCGCGACGCAAACCATCGCGTATCGCCACCCTCGCCGCGCATGCTCGCAAGGGGTGCGCCGCGGTGGCCCGAGCCGGATCGTGCCCGGCTCGGGCCACAGTTCGCCGCGCCTGGTTCGCGGGATGAAAGAAGGTGCGGGATGGGCGTTTTCACGCTCGGTGTAGAGCTCGACGGGGAGGGGTTCCACCCCGAGGCGTGGCGGCGGGCGGCGCACGCACCGGACCGCCTGCTCACCGGCGACACCGTGCGCAGGCGGGTGGCCGCCGCCGAGAACGCCGGATTCACCCTGGCGACCTTCGCCGATTCGATCCTGCCGGGGCGCGAGATACCCGGCCGCATCGACGCGGTGACCCGGGCGTCGTTCGTGGCGGCCACCACCAGCACGATCGGGCTCGTCCCCACCGTTGCCACCACCTACGCCGAACCGTTCCACACGGCATCGCAGGTCGCGTCGCTGGACTACGCCTCACGCGGGCGAGCCGGCTGGATCGCCGAGCGCCTCGACGACGCGCGTGCCGCGGCCGCGTGGGGACGCACGCCGATCGCGGGAGACGCCGAACTGGCTCGCGAGCAGCGGGACTCGATCGAGGTGGCCCGTCGCCTCTGGGATTCCTGGGAGGACGACGCGGTCATCCGCGATTACCCCAGCGGCCGCTTCCTGGACCGCACCAAACTGCACTACGTCGACTTCGAGGGCGAGACGTTCTCGGTGAAGGGACCGGCCATCGTGCCGCGCCCGCCCCAGGGCCTGCCCGTCGTGTTCGGCGCCGAAGGCTCGGTCGACGTCCGGTTCGTCGCCGCCGATTCCGTCGCGGCGGCGGTCGAGGCCGGGACCGCGGTGCGCGCGACGGGTGATGCGCTGGTCTTCGTCGAGGTCGAGGTCACCTTGGACCTCTCCGGTGTCCCTGCCGCGCGGCGACTCGGCGCCGCCGCCGACTCCGCCGGCCGACTCGCGTTCTCCGGTTCGGCGCGGGAATTGACCGCTCTGCTGACCGAACTCAGCAACCACTTCGACGGGGTGCGGCTGCACTTGGCCGTGATCGATGAGGACCTGCCCGTGCTCGCGCGCGAGGTCGTGCCCGCCTTGTTGCGCACCGGGGTCGCGCACCGTCCGGTTCCCGGTTCGACCCTGCGCGCCAACCTCGGCTTGTCCCGTCCCGCCAACCGCTACGCGACCACGCGCTGATCGTCAGGAGATCGTTTCCGTGACCGACTTCCCGCGTCCCGACGCCCAGGTCCACTTCGGCGTCTTCTTCCAGGGCGTGAACCACACCACGATCTGGTCCGACCCGGCCAGCGGCTCGCAGATCGACTTCGAGACCTTCCGCAGGGTGGCGCTGACCGCCGAGCGCGGGCTGTTCGACGCGTTCTTCCTCGGCGAGGGTCTGCGGCTGCGCGAGCAGGACGGCGCGATCCTGGAACTGGACATCGCCGGTCGCCCCGACGCCATCACCCAGCTCGCCGCGCTGGCGGGTATCACCCGGCACATCGGCCTGGTCGCGACCCAGAACACCACCTACAACGAGCCCGCGGACCTGGCGCGCAAACTGGGCAGCCTGGATGTGCTGTCCGGCGGTCGCGCGGGCTGGAACGCGGTCACCACCGACAACGCCTGGACCGGAGCGAATTTCCGCCGCGGCGGATTCCTCGACCATGCGTTGCGGTACGAGCGCGCCGCGGAGTTCGTCGCGACGGTGCGGGCGATCTGGGACGCCTGGGACGACGGTGCGATCGCGACGTCGCAGCGGAGCCCGGCGTGGGCGAGCGCCGGGGCGATCCACCCGGTCGTGCGCACCGGTCCGCACTTCGACGTCCGCATCACCCCCACGCTGCCGCGCAGCGCGCAAGGGCATCCGGTGATCTTCCAGGCGGGCGATTCACCGGCAGGTCGCGACTTCGCCGCGGCGCACGCCGATGTCATCTTCTCCCGGCACGGAACGCATTTCGACGACGCGCTCGCCTTCGCGACCGACATCCGCGCACGCCTGCGCGCCGCGGGCCGCCCGGAGGACGACATCCGGATCCTGCCCGGCACGCAGATCATCCTCGCGGAGAAGGAATCCGAGGTCGAGGAGAAGGTGCGCTGGGTGAAGAACGGCCAGTACACCGGCCAGACCGCGCTGTCGCTGGCCGGGCAGATCTGGGGCCGAGACCTGTCCGGGCTCGACCCGGACGGCCCCCTGCCCGCGGACGACCCGCAGCCCCGCCCGATCTCGGAAACCCGTGGTGCACCGCGCTCCGGCCAAGACCCGGCAGCCATCGCCCGCGACTGGCGCGCCAGGGCCGAGGCGGAGAATCTCTCCCTCCGGGAAGTGGTGATCGCTGCCACCGAACGCTCCGGCTTCGCCGGCACCCCCGCACGGGTCGCCGACGAACTGGCCCACTGGGTCCGCCACGGCGCGAGCGACGGTTTCAACATCTCCCCGTACCTGGTCCCCACCGGCCTCGACGAGATCGTGGACTGGCTCGTCCCCGAACTCCAGGAACGCGGCGTCTACCGCACCGAGTACACCGGCGCCACCCTGCGCGAGCACCTCGAACTCCGCGAGCCCCTCACCCGCCGCCCTTGACGATCCCGCGAGTGGCACACCATCGAGAGGCTTACTCGCAATCGCCGCAGCGATGTGCCACTCGACCACTTGGCGATCGAAGATGACGAGGTTCGTTGCCGGCACTCGCCGGCTGAACAAAGCCGCCGTCTCGAGCGGACGGCGGCCCCGGCTGTTCGTTCTTGACTACCTCAGAGGACGGATTCGATGGCGGCGACCAATTCCGGTGCGTCCGGGGTGGTGCGCGGGCGGAAGCGGCCTGCGATCTTGCCGTCGCGGTCGATGAGGAATTTCTCGAAGTTCCATTGGATGTCGCCCGCGCTGCCTTCGGCGTCGGGGGTTTCCACCAGGTGATGGTAGAGGGCGTGGCGCTGCTCGCCGTTGACGTCGGTCTTCTCCAGCAAGGGGAAATCGACGCCGTAGGTGGTGGCGCAGAATTGCTGGATTTCCTCCGCCGTGCCCGGTTCCTGTCCCATGAACTGGTTGCACGGCACGCCGACCACGCTGAAACCGCGCGGGCCGAAGGACTCGTGCAGCTCGACCAGCCCGGTGTACTGCGGCGTCAGTCCGCATTTCGAGGCCACGTTGACCAGCAGGACGGCGCGGTCGCCGACCAGATCGGCCAATGTCGTCGGCTCGCCGGACAGCGTGCGCAGCGGAACTTCTCGAAGGCTCATAGGTATCCGTTCCCGATTCCGTAGATCCAACCCCGGCGGCCACGCTACCGGATCGTCCCGGGCGGTGACCGTCGTCGGTCGACGGTGGAACCCGTGCTCAGCGCAACCTGGTGCGGCGCATCAGCCGCAGCGACGTCAAGGTCATCTTCAGCTGCTTGTCGTAGGGCTGGCCCGCGCGTGCGGCGAGTACCTGCTTCTTGAGCACGCCGACGTTCACCGTGTCGGTGTACTTCAGCAGGCCCTGGTCGCCGTGCCGGGTGCCGACACCGGACTGCTTCACGCCGCCGGAGGGCGTGCCCTTGGCGGCGTATGTCGCGACGAAACCGTCGTTGACGTTGATGTTGCCCGCCTGCAACTGTGCGGCGATGCGCTGGCCGTGCGCCAGGTCGCGGGTCCACACGCTGGCGTTCAAGCCGTAATCGGTGGCGTTGGCCAGGCGCACCGCCTCCTGCTCGTCGTCGAACGCGTACACGGTGACGACCGGGCCGAAGGTCTCCAACGTCGCGTGGGTCATCTCCGGGGTCACGCCGGTGAGCACGGTGGCCTCGTAGAACGCCGGACCGACATCGGGGCGCGCCTGCCCGCCCACGTGCACGGTGGCTCCCTTGGACCGCGCGTCCTCGACATGGGCGGCGACCCGCTCCAGCTGTTGCGGCGAGACGAGCGACCCGAATTCGGGCACGTAGTCGTAGGTGCCGCCGATCTTTCCGTTCAACTCCGCCGCCGCGGCGACCAACCGGCGCAGGAACTCGTCGTGGATGGAGCGGTGCACATAGATCCGTTCGATGTGCATGCACGCCTGCCCCGAGTTGGCGAACGCCGCGAACACCGCGCCGGGAATCACCTCGTCCAGGTTCGCGTCGGCGAGCACGATCATCGGATTCTTGCCGCCCAGTTCGAGGCTGCACCCGATGAGGTTGCGGCCTGCCTGCTCGCCGACGATCCGGCCGGTGGCGGTCGAGCCGGTGAACATGACGTAATCGACGTTGTCGATCAGGGTCGGGCCGATATCGGGTCCCGCACCGCACACCACCTGGACCAGCCCGCGGGGCAATCCAGCCCGGTGCAGCAACTCGACGCCGAAGATCACGCACAGCGCGGTCTTGTTGTCGGGCTTCAGCACGACGCCGTTGCCCGCCATCAGCGCTGGCATGGCGTCGGACAGGGCGATGGCGAAGGGGAAGTTCCACGGGGCGATCACGGCGACGAGCCCTTTGGGGCGGTGCTGTTCGGTCGACGTGGTCAGCAGCGGCATCGGCCCGCCCCGCCGTTTCGGCCGCAGCACCCGGCGCGCGGTCTTGAGGTAGTGGCTGATCACCATGGGCACGTCGCAGGATTCCTCGACGGCCATCCGGCGGGTTTTGCCGCACCCGATCTGGATGAGATCGGCGATGGTCTCCACTTCGCCGAGGATCAGCTCGTGCAGCCGCTCGAACACCCGCAGCCGTTGCCGCAACGGCAGCGCGGCCCACTCGGCCTGCGCCGTCCGGGCGGCGGCGCACGCGGCCAGAACGTCCTGCGGGGTCGACTGCGGAAGCGCACCGACCGGAGCGCCGGTGTAGACCTCGATCATCTCGAACGGCGCCGCGCTACCGTCGGCGGCGACCGAATCGGTCAGCCGGGTGATCAGCTCTGCGGTGATCCTTGCGGGCAGCGTGCCTGCCGCCTTCTCGGTGTGTGCTGTGCTCATCGGATCTTCTCCATGACGTCGGGTATCCCCGCAGGTGCCGGGCCGCGCGACTGAATTAGAACACGTTCCGGTTTCGGATTCATCGTATTCGCCCCGGTCCGCCCTGCCTACCGTGCCGCCGGTGCGGATTTCCGGTCACTCGTCGGCGACGACGGACAACGCCCGAGTCGGGCAGTAACGCACGGCGCGCTGGACCTCGGCCTGCGCGGCGGGGTCGGCTACGGCGTCGAGGATCTCCACTTTGCCGCGCTTGGGGACGAGGAACGCTCGGGGCGCCTCGTCCTGACACACGGCATGGCCTTGACACAGATCCAGATCGGCCAGCACTCGCATCGTCGCTCCTTACTGTTCGTTCGATCCCGCGTCGTCCGCGAGGGGACGGATCGGCGCCTCGGGTTGCACTTCGACCAGCACCAGGTGCGAACCCCGCGGCGTGGCCACCACCGCCACCACCGCCGCGGCCAGATCGCTCGCCCGCAGCATGTACGGGTGCCTGGCGAATCCCCATGCCTTCCAGTCCTCCAGGACCGGGCCGACGATCTCGGGCGTGGAGTTCATGCCCATACCGGTCAGGGTGGGGCCGGGCCGGACCAGCGACAGGCGGACGCCGCTGCCCTCGAGTTCCATCCGCATCTGCGCGGCCATCGCTTCCAGTCCCGCCTTGGCGGCGCTGTAGGCGCCGGTGCGCGGCCGCGGTTCCGGCGCGCAATCCGAGCTGATCAGCACGATGTCGCCGCGTTGCCTGCGCAGCATGCCGGGCAGCACGCGGTGCACGAGGCGCTGCGCGCCCACGAGATGCACCTGCACCTGGCGCACGAACCGTTCCGGATCCATGGCGTGCGCCTGCCCGAACTCGATGTCGCCCGCGCTGGAGACGAGGATCTCGGTGGGGCCGAGCGCCTCTTCGGCCGCGCGCACGAATTCCTCGACCGAATCCGGCTCGGTGACGTCCAGACGGTGCGCGAACGCCTCGCCGCCATCGGCGCGGATCTTGTCCGCCAGCTCGGCGCACTGTTCGACCCGCCGCGCGCCGAGCGCGACCGGGTGGCCGAGTTCGGCCAAGGCCACGGCGGTGGCCGCGCCGATCCCGGAGGAGGCGCCGGAGACGAGCGCGGGCCTGCGCTGCGGATGGGGTGCGAATCTGGGCATTATCGGGTCTCCACGATGATGATCGGGCGGGCGAAGCGATGCGAAACCGAGAACGGGTTCCACCGGATGCCACGGCGGGGGCAGCGACGTGAAGACAGATAGCTGGACATGTGTCTGGACACTACCACCGCTTCGCGTGCCCCGACAATCACTCGCCCAGCACCCCTTGCCCGCATCAACGCCGTCACGCGCAAGCATCCGAGCGATCACGCCACCGCGAGCGCCGACATCGGCGAGAATGGCAGAGTTAGAACCTGTTATTGCCACCGATCATCGCCCCGGACTATATTCCGTACACGTGTCCAGACAGTATCGGAGTAATCCATGAGCAGCCTTCTGCCCGCCGACGGGTCCCGCCTGCTGATCGGCGGCAAGCTCGTCGAGGGCGCCGACGGTGTCTTCGCGACGGTGAATCCCGCGACCGAGGAGGTCCTGGGCCTCGCCGCGGACGCGGACGCGGCCGATCTCGACGCCGCCATCGAGGCCGCGCGCACCGCGTTCGACGAGACGGACTGGTCGCGCGATCACGCCTTCCGCGCCCGCTGCCTCGAGCAGTTGCGCACCGCGCTGCAATCCCACGTCGAGGACCTGCGCGAGATCACGATCGCCGAGGTCGGCGCACCGCGGATGCTCACCGGCGGCCCGCAGCTGGAAGGCCCGGTCGCCGACCTCGCCTACGCGGCCGGACTCGCCGAAACCTACGACTGGGAAACGGATCTCGGCGTCGCCGAGCCGATGGGCATCAAAACCCGCCGAACCCTGCGCCGGGAACCGATCGGCGTGGTCGGGGCGATCACCCCGTGGAACTTCCCGCATCAGATCAACTTCGCGAAGCTGGGACCCGCGCTGGCCGCGGGGAACACCGTCGTGCTCAAACCCGCCCCCGACACACCCTGGTGCGCGGCGGCGGTCGGCGCCGTCATCGCCGAGGAGACCGATATCCCGGCGGGCGTGGTGAACATCGTGACCTCCGCGGACCACGCGCTCGGCGCCCGGCTCACCGCGGACCCGCGCGTCGACATGATCAGTTTCACCGGGTCCACGGCCACCGGCCGCGCGGTCATGACCGGCGCCGCCGCCACGCTGAAAAAGGCGTTCCTCGAACTGGGCGGCAAGTCGGCCTTCATCGTGCTCGACGACGCCGACATCGCGGCGGCCTGCTCGGTGGCGGCGTTCTCGGTGTGCGTGCACGCCGGGCAGGGATGCGCGCTGTCCACCCGGTTGCTGGTTCCCCGCGCCGCCTACGACCTAGCGGTCCAGGCGGCCGCGGCCACGCTCGGCGGGATCCGGCCGGGCGACCCGGCCGACCCGCGCACCGTCTGCGGACCGCTGATCTCCGAACGTCAGCGCGCCCGAGTGGAACGCTACATCGACATCGCGCGCACCGAGGGCGGGCGCATCGTCGTCGGCGGCGGGCGACCGGAGCGCGAGCGCGGATTCTTCATCGAACCGACGTTGATCGCGGACGTCCCCAACAGCGCGACCGTCGCCCGCGAGGAGATCTTCGGCCCGGTGCTGGTGATCATTCCGCACGACGGCGACGAGGACGCGGTCCGCATCGCCAACGACTCCCCCTACGGGCTCTCCGGTTCGGTGTGGGGTACCGACCCCGAACGCATCCGGCGCGTCACCGAAGGCGTGCGCACCGGGACGCTGAGCGTGAACGGCGGCATCTGGTACTCCGCCGACGTTCCGTTCGGCGGATACAAGCAATCCGGCCTCGGCCGTGAGATGGGCATCGCCGGTTTCGAGGAGTACCTCGAGACCAAAGTCATCGCCACCGCGGCCTGACCGCCGCGGGACAACACAGAGGAGCAGAACTCCATGGCCCGTTTCACGGGAAGATCCGCCATCGTCACCGGCGCCGCCCAGGGCATCGGCGCCGCCTACGCTCAGGCGCTGGCCGCCGAAGGCGCGAACGTCGTCGTCGCCGACAAGAACGCCGAGGGCGGGGCGGCGGTGGTCGAGAAGATCGTCGCCGACGGCGGCACGGCCGTGTTCGGACAGGTCGACGTGGCCGACCCCGAGTCCGCGACCGCGCTGGCCGATCTCGCTGTCGCCGAGTTCGGCGGTATCGACCACTTGGTGAACAACGCCGCCATCTACGGTGAGATGAAGCTGAACCTGCTGCTGACCGTGCCGTGGGACTACTACAAGAAGTTCATGAGCGTGAACATGGATGGCGCGCTGATCATGACCCGCGCCGTCTGGCCGCACATGTCCAAGCGGGGCAGCGGATCGATCGTCAACCAATCCTCCACTGCCGCATGGCTGTATTCCAGCTTCTACGGCCTGGCGAAAGCAGGCGTCAACGGGCTGACCCAGCAACTGGCCTTCGAGCTCGGCGGGTCGAACATCCGCGTCAACGCGATCGCGCCGGGGCCGATCGACACCGACGCCACCAAAGCCGTCACCCCGGAGGTGATCGTCGACGACATCGTCAAGCGTCTGCCGCTCAAGCGGATGGGCACGCCGCAGGACCTGGTCGGCGCCTGCCTGTACCTGCTGTCGGACGAGGCGAGCTGGGTCACCGGGCAGATCTTCAACGTCGACGGCGGACAGATCGTGCGGTCATGAGCGCTCGCATCGGATTCCTCGGCCTCGGCAACATGGGCGCGCCGATGGCCAAGCGCCTGCTGGACTGGCCGGGCGGGCTCGCGGTGTGCGACATGCGGCCGGAAGCGGTCGAGCCGTTCCTCGCGGCCGGCGCCGACGCGGTCGCCTCCGGCGCCGAACTGGCCAGGCAGGCGGCGATCATCTCGATCACCGTCGTGAACGACGCCCAGGTCCGCGACGTGATCACGGGCCCGGAAGGCATATTGCGGACCGCCGCGCCGGGCATCGTGGTCGCCGTGCACTCCACGATCAGCGACCGCACCGCCGAAGAACTTGCGGCAGTCTGCGGCGAGCGCGGCGTCGAACTGGTGGACGCGCCGATCAGCGGCGGCGCGCCCGGCGCGACCCGCGGCGCGCTGGCGGTCATGGTCGGCGGCAGCGCGGCGGCGTTCGAGCAGGTGCGCGAACCGTTCGGCTGCTTCGCCGATCTGATCGTGCACGCCGGGCCGGTCGGCGCGGGCACACGCATGAAATTGGCGCGCAACCTGCTGCACTTCGTCTCTTTCACCGCGGCCGGCGAGGCGCAACGGCTGGCCGAGGCGGCCGGTCTCGACCTCACCGCCCTCGGCAAGGTCGTGCGGCACTCCGACGCGGTCACCGGTGGGCCGGGCGCCATCATGCTGCGCGACACCACCGCCCCGATCCAGGACGGCGACTTCTGGCTGCCGATCCTGCGGCACGTGCGCGACCTCGGCGAGAAGGACCTGAGCCTCGCCCTGGAGCTGGGTGAACGGCTCGGCACCGCGCTGCCACTGGCCGAATCGGCCCTCCAACGGCTCGGTCCCGGACTCGGCGTCGGGACGGGCACCTTCGCATCGGAAAGGCAATCCTCATGAGCGACAACGGATCCGGCGACACCGTGCGACAGCGCGGTCTGGCCAGGATGGCCGAGGTGTACGGCACGGAGTTCCAGGAGTACCCGGGCGCCCACTTCGCCGTCACCGCCGACCACCTCTTCGCCGACATCTGGTCGCGGCCCGGGCTCACCGTCCGCGACCGCAGGCTGCTGCTGCTCGGCGCGCTGACGGCGCAAGGCGCGATCGACACCGCCGGCATCCAGATCGGGGCCGCGCTGCGCAACGGCGAACTCACCGAAGACCAGTTGCACGAGATAGCGGTGTTCTTATGTCACTACGTGGGTTGGCCGAACGGCACCAAACTCGACATCCTGGTGGGCACGATCGTGGCACAGCAGAAGAAGGCCGCCCGCGCGCAATCCACGTCCGCCGAGCAGTGAGGATTCGTTGACCATGTCCGACGCCACCACCATTCGCCCCTTGCGCGCTAGCCGGGTCGAGACCTGGGATGACCGCGCCGATGTCGTTGTCGCCGGATACGGCATCGCCGGGGTCTGCGCCGCCATCGAGGCCGCCCGCGCCGGTGCGGACGTGCTGGTGCTGGAGCGCACCGGCGGCTGGGGTGGCGCCGCCGCCCTGGCGGGCGGCTTCATCTACCTGGGCGGCGGCACGCCGCTGCAGCAGGCCCTCGGCTTCGAGGACACGCCGGAGAACATGGAGACCTTCCTGCTCGCCGCCCTCGGCCCCGGCGTGGACAAGGCGAAGATCGCCGACTACTGCCGCGGCAGCGTCGAGCACTTCACCTGGCTGGTGTCCTGCGGCGTGCCGTTCCGCGAGGCGTTCTGGGGCGAGCCGGGATGGGAGCCGCCGCACGACGAAGGACTGATGTACTCCGGCGGCGAGAACGCCGCGCCGTTCAACGCGATCGCGAAACCCGCTCCGCGGGGCCATGTCCCGCAGATGGCCGATAAGCGCACCGGCGAGAAGGGCGGCGGCTACATGCTGATGAAGCCGCTGGCCGACACCGCGCAAGCGCTGGGAGTGCGCGCGGAATACGACATGCGGATCGCGCGGCTGATCGTCGACGACGACGATCGGGTGGTCGGCGTACTCGCCCGCCGCTACGGCAAGCCGGTCGCCGTCCGCGCCGAACGCGGCGTCGTGCTGGCCACCGGCAGCTTCGCCTACCACAAGGAGATGATCGAAGGCTACGCACCGCGGCTGATCGGCAGGCCCGCCGCGGCGATCGAGGAACACGACGGCATCGGCATCCGGCTGGCGCAGGCGCTCGGCGCGGAACTGGCGCACATGGACGCGACCGAGGTGGCCTTCTTCGGGGACCCGCAACTGCTGGCTCGCGGCATCCTCGTCAACGGGCGAGGGCAGCGCTACGTCACCGAGGACACCTACCCCGGCCGGATCGGGCAGGCGACGCTGATCCAGCAGGACAATCAGGCGTACCTGGTGATCGACGAGGCCTCCTACGAGGAGGCGCTTACGACGGAGACCTCGACGCCGTTCTTCCGCCAGCCTCCCACCTGGGTCGCGGAGACCATCGCCGAGCTGGAAGCCGAGATGGGCCTGCCCGGCCAGGCGCTGCAAGCCACCGTGGAGTGCTACAACCTGCACGCCGCCAACGGCGAGGACCCGTTGCTGGGCAAGAAACCGGAATGGGTGCGCCCGCTGCGCGGACCGGTGGCGGCGTTCGACATGCGCGGCTTCACCGCCGGTTTCACTTTGGGCGGACTGCGCACCGATCTCGACTCCCGGGTGCTGCACGTCTCCGGGGAGCCGATTCCGGGACTGTTCGCGGCGGGGCGGTGCACCTCCGGCCTGTGCGCGGGCGGGTACGTCAGCGGCGCGTCGCTGGGCGACGGCAGTTTCTACGGGCGCCGGGCCGGCATCGCGGCGGCCAAGAACTGAACCGTTCCAGTCCGCCTAGTAGGATCCAGACACATGTCCGAACCCGATTCCGTCATTCTCGAGGCGACCCGCCGCAGGCTCTCCGGCAAGCAGGCCGACACCGTCGACAAGCTGACTCGCGCGGCGGTGGAAGTGCTCGCGCGGGAAGGGTTCGCGGGCATGACCATCCGGATGGTCGCCGCGGCGGCGGGCGTCGGGACGGCCACGGCGTACACCTATTTCTCGTCGAAGGAGCATCTGGTCGCCGAGATCTTCTGGCGGCGGCTGGTCGCATCGCCGTCACCGGTCAGCGAGGACCCGGATCCGACCGTCCGGGTGGTCGCCGAACTGCGCAACATCGCGATGCTGGTGGCCGACGAGCAGGAGCTCTCCGGCGCGGTCACCAGCGCGTTGCTCGGCCGCGACCCCGATGTGGAGCATCTGCGCGGACGCATCGGCGCCGAGATTCGCAAGCGCATCATCCGCGCGCTCGGTCCGGATCCGGACCCGGATGTGGTCGAGTCGCTGGAATTGCTCTACGCGGGCGCACTGGTGCGCGCGGGCATGGGTTACGGGTCGTACTCCGAGATCGCCGACCGCATCGAGGCCTCGGCGTTGCTGATTCTGCGGTAGCGCGGACAACGCCGGACGACTTCGGGCCGGTTACCCGAAACCGGACCGCGCGGCGCATGCTTGCTCGTATCTTTGCCGTAGTCGGTGCAGATCGGAGTGGGAAAAGTGCAACCTGGTGAGCTTTCCGCGGACTACGTCGTCGTCGGTTCGGGATCGGCGGGCGCGGTGGTGGCCAATCGGCTCAGCGCCGATCCGGGCACCACGGTGGCGTTGCTGGAAGCGGGCCCGCCGGACAAGAACAAGTTCGCGCACATTCCCGCCGGCTTCGCGAAACTGTTCCGCTCCGAGGTGGACTGGGATTACCTCACGCAGCCGCAGCCGGAACTGAAGAACCGCGAGATCTACTGGCCGCGCGGCAAGATGTTCGGCGGTTCGTCCTCGATGAACGCCATGATGTGGGTGCGCGGGTTCCGCGCGGATTACGACGAGTGGGCGCTGCTGGCGGGCGCGGAGTGGGGCTTCGCCGCGGCCGTCGAGCAGTTCCGGCGCATCGAACGTGTGGAGAACGCCCAGTATCCCGACGAGGGCACCGAAGGTCCGCTGCACGTCTCCCGCCAACGCAGCCCGCGCGGCCTCACCGCCGCCTACCTGGCCGCGGTCCAGGAGGCGGGCTACCAGGTCGAGCCGCCGAACCGTCCGCAGCCGGACGGGTTCAGCGAGACCATGGTCACCCAGCGTGGCGGCCGCCGCTGGAGCACCGCGGACGCCTACCTGCGGCCCGCCCTGCGCCGGCCGAACCTCACCGTGCGCAGCGACGCGCTGGCCACCCGGGTGCTGTTCGACGGCACGCGCGCCGTCGGCGTGGAATACCGCCGCGGCGGCGCCACCCACACGGTCACCGCGCGGCGCGAGGTCGTGTTGTGCGGCGGCGCGATCAACAGCCCGCAACTGCTGATGCTCTCCGGCATCGGCGACCGGGACGACCTGACCCGCCACGGCATCGAGGTCCGCCACCACGCGCCGGAGGTGGGCGCGAATCTGCAGGACCACCTGGTCGCCGGGCTCGGCTACAGCGTCACGGGCGATTCGTTGTTCGGCGCCGAGAAGCCGCGCCAGCTGCTGGCCTACCTGATCCGCCATCGCGGCATGCTCACCTCGAACGTCGGCGAGGCGTACGGGTTCATCCGCAGCCGGGCCGATCTGGAGTTCCCCGATCTGGAACTGGTCTTCGCGCCCGCGCCGTTCTACTACGAAGGACTGCAGGACCCGACCGAACACGGCGTGATCCTGGCGACGGTGCTGCTGCGCCCGCAGAGCCGGGGACGGATCGCCCTGTCCGGCGCCGACCCGTCCGCCAAACCCGTGATCGATCCGCGCTACCTGTCCGACAGCGCGGGCGCCGACCGCGCCGCCATCATGGCCGGGCTGCGCGTGTGCGCCGCCATCGCCGCGGAACCCTCGATGAAGGCGGTGCTCGGCCCGCTGATCTATCCGCCGCAGGCGCCCGCGGAACCCGAGGCCGTGCTCGAACTGACGCTCAACTCCTATGCGCACACGCTCTACCATCCGGTCGGCACCTGCCGCATGGGCACCGACGCCGCCAGCGTCGTCACGCCGCGGCTGGAAGTGCGTGGCGTGCAGGGACTTCGAGTGGCCGACGCCTCGGTGATGCCGCTCATCATCCGCGGGCACACGCACGCACCGGCGGTGTTCATCGGCGAGCAGGCGGCCAAGTTCATCCTTGCCGGGTAAGGGCGGTCCGTTCCGGGGCGGGGCGGCGCGCTTCGACGTCATCGGCCCGGCCCCGCGGCGGCGGACCGCCGGGTCCGGGCAGGAGCCTCGAGTACTGCTCGGCAGGTCGGCGCGTGACGCCGTCGGCTCATCCGCTCCGCGACGCGACATCACGCGCCGATACAGCTGTGGCGAATCGTTCTGACACCGGCACCCGCAGGCAGCTTCGCGTACACCGGCACGATGGCGAGACTGTCCCGCGCCGATGCGCGACGGCAACGTTCATCGCGCCCGTCGATGCGCGTTCGCGATGCGACGAACAGCCCGAGTGAAGCGGCGGCCAGCATTCGCACCCACTCGGCGCGGACCACGTCGATGCCCGCCGCGAGGAAAGCGGCCGCGGCCGCCAGTGGCCACGACAGTGCGCGGCGCGGCCTCGGTGGCCGGGGAAACCGTGCTGTTGCGGCGGCGGGCGCAGGTGGCGGCACTCGCGCTGGTGGACGGTCGACCGGGCATCGTGGTCGCGCCGCACGGCCAGAGTGCGCCTGGCGCTCACCGTCACGGTGCGCGACGCCCGGGTGGCGGAATACCGCGTGATCGCCGACCCTTCCCGGCTGCTCGATCTTCGGATCACACTGCTGCCCGGGTAGTTTCGCGGCGCCCGCTCAGGGCGACGGCACCCCCGTCTCGCCCGGCTCCGCGCGCTCCGCCGATCTGCGCCGCCGGAATTCCCGCGGCGTCTCGCCGAAGCGCGCCTTGAACGCCGCGGAGAACCAGGCCGGGGTGAATCCGGCGCGGACCGCCAGCTCCCGGATGGGATCGTCGTCTCGTGCCGGGTCCTCGAGCAGAGCGCGCGCGGCGCGCAACGCCTCCTCGCGGCGCACGTCGCGGAAGGTCGTTCCGGCTTGTTGCAGGACCGAGCGCAGCTGCCGAGGCGACCAGCCCAGCGCGTGCGCCACCGCGGGTAGCCGCACGTCGCCCCGGCCGACGTTGGCTCGCACGAACTGCCGGATCTGCGCGACGATGTGGGCGTGGTGGGTACGCTGCGGCTCCGTGTCGCCCAGCGACATCAGGCTCAGCAACTCGGCGATCCGGTCGCAGACGGCGTTGAACTCGCGATCCGACAGATTCGATTGCTCGGCGTGCGTGCTGCGGATCATGGCCTGAGTGATCCGGCCGAGTCCGGAATTCAGATCGATCGTCATGCCGCGCTCGGCGAGCGGTCCGGCGCGATGGTCGAGTTCGGCCCGGGGCAGCTGGATCGCGTAGGCCGACAACAGCGGGATATGGATCTGGCACAGGTCGTCGAGGGCGGTCACCGCCGCCTGAGCGGGCTGCGCTCGCGTCTCCTCGCCGCGATAGCGCACCGAGTACACGCCCCGCTCGGGGACCACCACCCAATAGAAGTCGTCGCACGGACCACGGCGGATGTTCGTCCGGGTGCGGTAGGAGGTGCTCGTACCGCGCTGTTCCCAGCGCAACAACCGATAGGAGGCCGATTCCTGCACCGTCAGGCCCGAATACCACCGTTCGGGATCGCCGTAGCGGTAGTCCATCGGAACGAAGCTGTTGGCGATCGCGGTCCACGAATCCGCATCGTTGGCGGTCACGCCGTAGCACTGCATGGTGACAACCTATCGCCGCCCGATTTCACCGACACCGTATTGTCCACCAACACGATACGGCTGCGGCGGACTACTCGCGCCGTTGGGAAGCCTGGGCCGCGGATCCGGCTCGGACGCCGGATTCCGCTGGTACGACACAGTTACCTAGCACACGGAAGATCAGCGCGCGGGCACCCGGGCGAACCCGAGCGGCGGCGTGGGGGCGGGCCCGGTGCGTAACACGGGACGGAAATCGGGGAGCACCGGAAGGACGTCGGCATTGCGGGCGGCGTAGCAGCGCACGGTGGGCAGCGCGCGGGCCACCTCGGCGCGCTCCACCGGCTCGTGGTCGATGAAACCGATCGTGTCGAGGCCGAGACCGAGCGTGCGCGCGATCCGCACGATCGCCGAAGACTTCGGGCCCCAACCGATCTCGACGGCCGAGAACATCTCGTAGACGCCGTGCCGGTACAACTTGTCCAGCGTCCACTCACGCTCGCCGCGGCTCGCCACGGCATGCCAGATCCCTCGCTCGCTGAGCACGCGCAGAGTCCGAAGCGCGGCCGGCCGCAACGCGCCGACGGTCGCGTCGCACACGGCGCCGTCCCACAAGGTGTTGTCCAATTCCCAGACAAGACATCTCAGAGCCGGTGCCATCGCCTGCCCCTATCGTCGCGCCATCACTGCCTTCCGCCGTGGCGTGCGCGGCGGACGGGCACTGCACACCATCCGGGACACGACACGTGCCGGACGAGACCCTGGTTACATGGCCATGGCCGGCGCGGGTGATCCTACCGGCATGTCGCCCGCGCCTCGCGGCAACAACCAACCGGCCCCGGAAGGCCAGGCCGGTGACCTCGACATCGCGGTGTGCCGACCGCCCCGAAACCGGTCACATGTCCAGCTGCTGTGAGCGCTCACAAGCGCGTCTCGACCGCTCTCACCTGCTCTCACAGAACCCGTCGATCGGGTCCGCGAAAGAGATCGACCGATTAGTGTGAATGCGCTGCACAGCAATCGTGGGCGGAAGGGAGTCGCCAATGTCCGTCGACAGTTCGGCCCGGCAGAGCCTGAGCCTGTCGGGGAAGCCGATGTCGTCCCCGCTGAAGGACGTTCGCGGGCTATCGCGTCAGATGGTCGGGCACTTCGTCGAGAACGTCATCCCGTGCGGCACCCTACCGGGTGACGCGATCGCCGGAGACGTCACCACCATCACCCGGGTCTGCCTGGAACTGGCGGTGAGCATGCTCGACGGAAAGGACCTCCCGGAGAAACTCCAGCGGCTCGGCGACGCCGCCGCGGGATGGGCGCGCGAGGGGGTGCCGATCGACACCATCCACCACTCGATCCACGAAGGCTTCAAGATGGGCCTCGAACTGGTGGTGTCCGACGCGACGATGAAGGACTACGACGACCTCGTCGACGGCGCCAAGATGGTCGTCGAGATGCTCGACATGATCAACTCGGCGGTCTCGATGGCCTACGTCCGGGAATTGCGCGCGGTGGTCAGCGAGCACCACACCGCCGTGCACACGCTGACCTCCGCGCTGCTGGGCGGCCACAGCACCTCCACCATGGCCCGCGAATGCGGCATCGCCATCGCGTCCTCGTATGTTGTTCTGGCCGTAGCGATTCCGCCGCACCGCGAGGAACGCAATCCGATGGTGGACGGCAAGGTCGTCGCCCGCAGGAAACTGCGCCGGGTCCAGGCCGAGCTCGCCACGCGCTGCGGCGAGGCCGCGCTGTCGCTGCTGAGCGTGGACGGCGGCACGGTCCTCATCCCGTCCGGCCACCTGGACAACGAGCAGCTGGACGTGCTGGTCACCCAGCTGTCGCACGCCGCGCAGGTGGGTGTCACCGCGACCTTGGTCGAGGCGACGCCCGAGAAGATCCCCACCGCCGCCGACCAAGCCCACGAACTGCTCGACATGGTGCAGCGATTGCAGGCCGTCGCCGGCCTCTACCGCTTCGACGAGCTGGCGCTGGAATACCAGCTCACCAGACCGGGGCCGGGCCGCGAGTATCTCGGCTCGCTGCTGGACCCGCTGGACGCGCACCCCGAACTGCTGGAGACACTGCAACGGCACATCGCCAACAACCTCAACCGGCAGCGCACGGCGCGCGTGCTGCACGTGCACACCAACACCGTGGACTACCGGCTCAAGCGGATCGGACAGCTCACCGGATTCGACCCGTCCCAGCCGTCGGGCTTGTGGTATCTGCGCTCGGCACTGGTGGCCCGCACGTATCGCACGAGCTGACCGCTCGTCGAGCAGGTCCCCGTCCCCTCGGCCGACAGCGCGGCGGTGCCGCGTGCCGCTCGTTCCCATGCCCGGGAACGGCGGCTGGTCATTGTGGCCGCCCACGCCGACGATTACCGTGAGCGGCGAGTCCCGAAGGCCGGTCAGCGTGCAGCGTCGGTCGTCGCGACCTGAAGTACCGAGGAGACAGCGATGACATGGGCGGGCGCGCCTGCGGCCGAGATCGCGGCGGGAGTCCAGAGCCGGACGGTGTCCCCGCTCGAGGTGGCCGATGAGCATCTGGCCCGCATCGCGGCCCTCGACCCCCGGATCAACGCCTTTCGCATCGTGCGGCACGAGCAGGTCCGGCACGAAGCTCGTGCGCTGGCCACCCGCGGCGATCTTCGCGACCTCCCGCTGGCCGGAGTTCCGGTGGCGGTGAAGGACAATCTCGACCTCGCCGGTTGCGTGACCGGCAACGGATCGCGCGCGGCGCGGCAGACCGCCGCCCACTCCGACAGCGAGCTGGTCGGCCGGTTGCGCGCCGCGGGCGCGCTGCTGATCGGCAAGACGAATGTGCCGGAGCTGTGCCAATGGCCGGTCACCGAGAGCGCCGCGCACGGCGTCACCCGGAATCCGTGGCACCTCGCGCACACCCCCGGCGGATCCACCGGGGGCGGCGCCGCGGCGGTGGCCGCCGGAATGGCCGCGCTGGCAGTCGGTTCCGACGGCGGCGGGTCGATCCGCATCCCGTCGTCCTGCTGCGGGCTCGTCGGCCTGAAACCGGGTGACGGCGTACTGCCACGCCCGGCCGAACTCGGCTCGAATTGGCTGGGCATCTCCACCTTCGGCCCGCTGGCGACCACGGTGTCCGACGCGGCCCTGCTCCTCGCTGTGCTAGCGACCGACGACCGTTACCGCGCCCCGGCCACACCCGAGCGGCCGCTGCGGATCGGCATGACCACCCGGCCACCGGTGCTCGGCGCGACTGTCGACCCTCAGGTGCGTTCGGCGATGCAGGCCGCGGCCGAGGCGCTGCGCGAAGCGGGCCATACCGTCACCGAGGCGCCGCCGCCGTGGCGGCCGCAGGACGCGCTCGGCTTCCTGGCGCGCTACTTCGCCGGCGTCGCCGAGGACACCACGAATCTGAGCACGGATCTGCTGGAACCGCTGACCCGCAAAGTGGCCAGGGCCGGACGGGTGATCACCAGGGTGCGCCGAGTGCCGGATGCTCCCCCGGCACGGCAGGCCGAGCGATTCGCCGCCTGGTTCACCGAGCACGATCTTCTGCTCACACCCACGCTGGCCACACCGCCGGTGCAGGTCGGAGCCTTTGCCGGGCAAGGATTTCTGCGGACCCTGCTCGACGTGCCGCGCTTCATCCCGTTCACCCCGCCGTTCAACACCGTCCGCTATCCGGCGATCTCCGTTCCCGCCGGGCAGTCCGACACCGGCCTGCCCATCGGCGTACAACTCGCCGCGGCGCCCGGCGGCGAGACCACGCTGCTGGCGGTCGCCGCGCAACTGGAGCGGATCCGTCCCTGGCGACGGCGCGCTCCCCTCGACGACGCGGCACTGCGGTAACAGACCGCTCCACCGGGCAGACGGCGACCGGGCGCGGCGCGCGCACCGACCCGCGAGAAGGTATCGGCCTCGAGCGAGTTCGGCTTATCCGGTGGCATGTTCCGTGCCATCCGCCGCGGCGGCGCTCGCTCGCCCATCTCCCCGTACATGCGCCGTTAATGTCGTGTTTACGATGTCTCGGTGCTTGTGAACGACGTGCGAGGAACCTCGACCCCACAGGGCGAGCGAGTGGGTATCGAAGAACTTCGGGAGCGTCGGTTCCGGCCGGTGACCGTGTGGTGCGGCGTCGCGGCCATCGTGCTCGCGCTGGTCGGCGGCGAGCTCATGGCCGCGCATATCGGGGCGCTGGGTCCGTTGACCAGCCTGCTTCGGGACTATGCCGGTACGCCGAAGTCGGCGACCACACCGTGGGCCGGATTCCTGCTGGCCTTGGTCGGGATCACGGTGCGCGCCCGTGTCGGCGCCGTCGCCGCGGCGATCGCCATCGACCTGCTGTTCGTGGTGATCAGGGCGGCCGAAGGACGGCCGTTCACCGTGGGCAACGGTCCGACCATCGTGCTGACCGCACTGGCGGTGCTGGCGTTCGTGCGGTGGGACGGGCAGCGCCGCCGAACGGCGTTACGCACCATCGCCTTCGGCGCGCTGCTGATCTGCGCGACCAAGATCAGCGAGATCTGGTTGGACATCACCGCGTGGGCGCGCCCGATGGTGCTCGATCCGTACGTGCAAGTCGCCGATCACGTCCTCGGCAATCCGTCATGGCTGGCCGGGCAGGCACTGGACGCGGCGGGACCGCTGGCGTCGGGCGTGGTGCGCTGGGTCTACTTCGAACTCCCGCTCGCGGCCGTCCTCGTCGCGGCCTGGCAGTTGCGCGGCGTGACGACCGGCGCGTGGCCACGGCACTACCTGGTGCGGACGTTCCTCACGCTCGGCGTGGTCGGGCCGATCTGGTATGTGGTCTTCCCGGTGGTGGGGCCGGTGCTCGCGTACGGACCGCAGGGGCTTGGCTTCGAGATCGACGACGTCTGGCCGAATGTCGTTCCTGCGGTGCCCCCCTCCATCGAGGCGCTGCGCTTCGACGGCATCACCCCGCGCAACTGCATGCCTTCCCTGCACACCGCCTGGGCGCTGTCGCTGTTCATCCACTCGCGGCGCGGCCCGCTGTGGCTGCGCTGGGGCGGCGCGTTCTGGCTGGTGTGCACCCTTGTCGCGACGCTCGGCCTCGGCGCCCATTACGGCGTCGACCTGGTCGTGGGCGCGGCGTTGTGCCTGACGGTCGAATCCGCGCTGCGCGATCCGGACCGCGGCTGGGATCGCGGGCGCGTCCGCCTCGTGGCCATGGGCGTCGCCGTCTGCACCGGGGTCCTGCTGTGCATTCGGTTCTTCGCCCTCGAGATGGCCGCGCACCCCCTCCCGTCCGGCATCCTGATCCTCGGCGCTCTCGGTGCGCTGGCGATCACGTTCTACGCCACATGGTTCGGCTCGTCGCCGGTGCAGCCCCCAGCGGCGACCGCGGACTCGGCGGTCCAGCGAGAAGGTGACGACGTCCAGCCGGAGCCGCTGATCCGCTCCGTGCCGGGGGACCACACTGACGACAGCGGGCAGAACAGTTCCCTGCGCACGATGCCATAGCACCGAGTCGGCCGGCGCACGCCGCGACGAATCCCGCGTGCGCCGCCGGCATCGGCTGACGATCACCGGCCTCTTGTGGTCAGCGCCCGGCCCCGCCACGGCGCTGCGCCGCCAGCGTCGCGGCCAACGCCGAACGGTCGAGCTTGCCCCGCGGCGTGCGCGGCAGGCTGTCCACGATCGAAACCTGCACCGGCATACTCGGGCTCGGCAGACTCGCGCGCAGCCGCCGCCAGATCTCCTCGGCACCCGGCGCGCTCGCGTCTACTACGATCGCCGCCGCGGGCGCCTCCCCCATCCGCGCGTCGGGCACGCCGATGCAGGCGGCCTCGGCGACACCCGGTATCGCCGTGAGCGCCGCTTCGACCGCGGCGGGTTCCACGTTGAGACCCGCCCGGATCAACATCTCGCTCTCCCGGCCGAGCAACCGGAGACGCCTGCCGGTCACCTCGCCGCGATCGCCGACGGTCATCCAGCCGTCGACCGGCCCGCCGACCACACCCTCGGCGGTGAGGTAACCGTCGAACAGCATGTCACTGCGCACGTACACCAGTCCGTCGCGCACGTCGGCATCGACACCGTCGAAGAGTTCGCCCGCCGCCTTCTCGTCGGCGCTACCGAGCCCGCGGTCGAAGGACACGAAGCTCAACTCGGACGCACCGTAGAAGTGCACGAGCGAGGCGTTGGGCAGCACCTCGTGCAGCGCTCGCCGCCCCGTGCGCGGCCACCGGGCCGCCGAGGACAGCACTTCCCGGACGCTGCCGACCGGGCCGATCCCCGCACGCACCACGTCCCACGCGATCGTCGGCACCGAATACAGCTGCGTCGCGCCGTCGTTGAGCGCATCGGCCACCGGCCGCAGGTCGACGGTCGCGCCCCGGGTCAGGGCGTGCAACGCGCCGTACAGGAAATGCGTGTGGTCCAGCACGCCGGGTACCGACACCCGATCACCGGCGCCGATGTCGAAGGTGCGGTCGGAGCGATCGAGCGTGGCGGCCCACGACCGGTGGTCGCGCACGAACAGCTTCGGCTCGCCGGTAGTGCCGGAGGTGATCCCGACCAGCAGCTCGGCGCCCGGGTCCACCGGCCGCACCGAGCCCGCGGATTCCAGTGTCGCGGCGGTCCGTACGGTCGCGTCGAATCCCAGGCGCCGCAACCGCCGATGCTGGTGCGGCGCGGCCACGACGACCGCAGGCTGGGCCAGCGCGAGCACCCGGCTCAGCTGGGCGGGCAGCAGATGACGATGCAGCAGCACGACGCTCACCCCGGCGTGCATCGCCGCCGTCACCGCGACCAGCGATTCGACATCGGAGGTGGGGAGTACGGCCACCCGCCGCATGCCGTCGAGCCCGGCGGCGACGCGGAGGACCTTCGACCAGAAACGCTCGTAGCCGACCCGTTCGCGTCCCGAAATCACCGCGGTCGCGGCCGGATTCGCCGCGGCCTGCCGGGCGATCCGCGCGGCGAGCAGTTCAGGCATCGTCCACTCCCCGCGCGGCGAGGGCATCGCCCATCGCGTCGGCGGTCCGCAGCGCCCGCACCAGCACCGGCGTGACCAGTGCCGTCATCGACCACTGCAGGCCGCGAGCGCGCCGCGCCTCGGCGACGTCGTGCACGATCCCGGCCAGCAACGGGACACATCGGATGGCCAGCGCCAGCAGCAATCCGATCCGCTCGGGGTCGACACCCACCCCGCGCAGCGGCCGCAGCCATCGGGTCACCGCGTCCAGCATGTCGCTCACTCGCGTGGTGAGGGTGAACAGCGCCGCGAGCGCCACCGAGATCACCAGCACGCCGCACACCACCGCGGCCCGCGCCGGCGACGTCAACAGCACCTGGAACACGCCGATGAGCAACAGCATCCACACCAGCGGGCGCAGTTGCGCCAGCGCGACTCGCCACGGGATCCCGGCCACCGCGAACAGCCCCGCCACCGCACCGGCGGCGCCCGCCACCTGCGGCGGAGTCCGCACGAACACCGTGGCGGCCACGATCGACACCAGCAGCAGCACCAGCTTCACCCCGGCGGGCAGCCGGTGCAGCGGGGAATCGCCCGGACGGTAGAGCCCGATCATTCGACCGCCGCCCGGTAGGCCGCGACGGCGTCGCCGGGCGTTCCGTCGAACGCCACCGCACCGTCATCGATCACGATGACGCGTTCGAAGCTCTCCAGCAGCGACAGCTGGTGCGTCACGACGATCACTTGCTGGCCGACGGCGTCCAGCGCGCCCGCGACGATCCTGGCGTTGCGCAGGTCCAGCAGTGTGGTCGGCTCGTCGGCGACGATCACCTCCGGCCGCCGGATCAGGACCGCGCCGAGGGCGAGCAACTGTTTCTGGCCGCCGGACAACAGATGCGAGGGGTGTTCGGCGTGCGCCGCGAGCCCGAATCGTTCCAGGATCTCCCCGACGCGCGCCGCGATCTCCGGCTTGCTCAACCCGCTGCGCCGCAGGGAGAAGGCGAGATCCTCGGCGACCGTCGGCATCACGATCTGCGTATCGGGGTCGGTGAAGACGAACCCCACCTTCCGCCGTACCAGCGCGCCCTTGCGGGAGGCGTCCACGCCGTCGACCGTGACCGTCCCGGAACTCGGCGCCAGCAGGCCGTTGATCATGCGCGCCAACGTCGATTTGCCGGAACCGTTGGACCCGATGATGCCGACGCGGCGTTCGGTGATCCGCAGGCTGATGTCGCGCAATACTTCTCGCTCACCGAAGCGGTGGCTCACCGACTCGAAGACGATCTCACTCACGACACGCGCTCCACGAGTACGGCGATCCCCTGTCCCCCGCCGATGGCGCAGGCCGCGAGCCCGAGCGCCGGGCCGTCCGCACGGAGCATCTGGCTCGCCAGCCGCACCAGCAGGATCGCTCCCGAGGCGCCCCAGGGGTGACCCATCGCGATGGCGCCGCCCTGCGGGCAGATCGTGGATTCGTCGAGACCCAGCTCGTCCGCAACCGCCAGCACCACCGACGCGAACGCCTCGGTGATCTCGACGACGCCCAGGTCGGCTACGCCGACACCGGTGCGGCGCAGCAGTTTACGGATGGCGGGCACGGGACCGAGGCCGGGATACGCCGGGTCGGACCCGGCGACCGCGCAGCCGAGAATCCGCAGCGCGGGCAGCCCGGCGGCCCGCGCCTCGGTGGTGACCGCCATAGCCGCGGCTCCGTCGGAGACGCCGCAGGAATTGCCCGCGGTGGCCGTGCCGTCGGCGCCGAAGCTGGGGCGCAGACGCGCGAGCCGGGTCGCGGTCATGCCCGGACGGATGCGTTCGTCGCGGTGCACGTCGCCGATCGGCACGATCTCCGCGGCGAAGTCCGCGGCCGCGGCGCGGGTGTGCGAGCGGGCCGCGTAGGCGTCCTGCCGCTCCCGGCTGATCCCGCGCGCTCGGGCGAGATCGTCGGCGGCCACCCCCATGTCCGGATCGGGAAATCCCGGCGGCGCGAAGGGAGCGCGGGTGTAGCGCACGGGGCCGGCGTCTCCCACCGGCGGCCAGAAGCGCCACGGAGCGGTGCTCGCCGATTCGACCCCGCCGGCGAGGACGAGGTCGTCCGCGCCGCTGCGCACGCGCAACGCCGCCTGCATCACCGCGTCGAGGCCCGACCCGCACTGCCGGTCCACGGTGACGCCCGGGACATGCACACCCAGTCCCGCCCGCAACGCGGCGACCCGGGCCGGATCTCCGCCTGGTCCGAGGCAGTTGCCGAGCACCACGTCGTCCACCTCGGCGTCGATGCCGGCGCCGCGCAGCGACGTCAGCACCGCGCGCAGCACGGGAGCGGCCAAGTCGGTGGCGGTCAGGTTCGCGAATCCGTGGCCCGCGTTGCCGATCGGCGTGCGATACGGCGCTACCAGAACGGGGACGGGACTCATGTCAGCAAGTCTTTCAGCCGCCCCCGGGCCACCTTTCCGGCCGCGGTCCTCGGCAGGGCGGGCAGTGGCACCCAGCGGCGTGGCATCGCCTCCTTGGCCAGGACGCGACGTGCTCGCGACCGGATCTCGCCGAGTCCGGCGCCGTGCTCCAATTGCACGGCGGCCGTGACGGTTTGACCGAAGACGGCATGCGGCGAGCCGATCACGGCCACCGCGACGATGCCGTCGAGCGATTCCAGCACGCGTTCCACATCCTCGGCGACCACCACGGTGCCGCCGACGTTGATCGCGCAGTCACCCCTGCCGAGCACGGTCAACTCGCGGTCCGCACCGAGTTCCGCGAGATCGCCGACGCCGAGCCAGTCGGGTGCGCCCAGCACACGATAGGGCGACCGGACGAAGAGCAGTCCGTCGCGCACTTCGGCCTCGACTCCGTCGATCAGCCGCATCGGTTCGGGTACGCGGCGCGCCGCGACGAGCGAGACCTCCGAGGAGCCGTAGTACTCGACGACGTCGATGCCCGCGGCCGCCGCCAGCGCACCGTCGTCCAGCGCGATGCCCGCGACGATCGCGGTGCGCAGGCGCGGGCAGGTGCGCACCACCTCGCGCAGTACCGCGGGCACCGCGTGCACGACGGTGGCCCGCGCCGGGTCGTCGGTGACACACGCGCCGCGCCACAGCGCGTGCAGCGCGCCGAACAGGTGCATGGTCGCGTGTAGCGGGCCGGTGATCAGCACGCGGTCGTCCGGTACGACGCCGGTGATCACGGTGAAGGCGGGAAAGCTGTCGTACCAGGAGGCGGCCGTCCGCGCGAGCGGCCGGGGACGACCGGTCGAGCCCGAGGTCGCTACCAGGAGAAACGCCCCGGGCGGGATACCTGGGCGGTGCGGCCGAGCGGCGGGATCCTCGACGCGGACCGGGATGCCGCGGCGGGCCGCGGCGCAGACGCGGATCAGCGCGTCCGCGACCGGGAGGTCCGACGCGTCGTCCACGGTCGCGTCCGGATCGCGGTCGATACACCGCTCGATCGCGCGGTCGAGGTCGCGGTAGGTGTAGCGCCTGCCGCCGACGTCGAGGGCAGGCGCGTCGTCCGCGCCGCCGAGTTCGGGACTAGGCACGGATCAGACCGGGGTATGCGCGGTGCACTCCCTTGGCCACCACGCTCGCGACGACGACTTTGAGCAGGTCGCCGGGAATGAACGCCCAATTGGTGGTGACGGCGGCCCCGACTCCCAGATCGGTGCGCACCAGCAGGCCCGCGGTGCCGAAGAAGTAGATGATCGCCAGGCCACCGACGGCGTTGATCAGCAAGCCGAGCGCGATCGGGTATTTCGGCAGGATGCGAGCGGTGCACAGTCCGATGAACAGCGCCGCGGGAACCCAGCCGATCAGGTATCCGGCACTGGGACCAGCCAGCGCCGTCAGGCCGGTACGGCCGCCGGACAGCAGCGGCAGGCCGATCATCGTCAGCGCCAGGAAGACCAGCACCGCCGCCGTGCCCTTGCGTGCTCCGAGCACCGCACCGGCCAGGATGACACCGAGGGTCTGGACGGTGATCGGCACCCCGCTGAATCCGACGGTGATGGCGCCGGGCAAACCCAGCGCCGCGATCAGCGCCGCGAAAACGGCGATCTGCGCCATGTCTCGCGCCGAAACAGCGACCCTCGGCTCCCGAGAGTTCTCGACACCTTCCACGACAACCCTCCGCATATAACTTGAACGACGTTCAAGGTAGCAGGCCGAGTGCGGTGCCGCGCGCGACGGTCCGCTCGGTGAACCTCCCGCACGACAGGCGGGAGACCGGGACAACCCCGGCGGCCTAGCGATGGGTCCAATCCGGTTGGGTGAAGTGCGCGACGCGAGCGGCGGCGGGGCTCGTGCCGAGCAGAACGACTTCCCGGAATTGCCACAGCAGCGCGCCGGTCGGAGCGTGAATGGTCATCTTCGGGCCCAGCCGCATCTGCAACAGGCCTGCCGCATCGGCAGGCGCCACGTCGTCGCGCAGCTCAGCCTGCCGCACCGCGTCCTCGGGCCGGACCCAGCGCGGAGTGTCCTCGGCGGCGAGCCGAGCGAGGTCGACGAAGTGCACGGAATGGACCTCGTCCGGGTTCGGCCGCAACCGCGTGGCGTCGGTGAGCGCCAGGACCAGCGGGGTGATCGCGAAACCGGATGCGGCGGGGAAGTCATCGAGCGCGCCGAGCAGCTCTTCGGGCCGCGCGAGCAGGCCCAATTCTTCGTGCAGTTCACGTAACGCGGCTTGTTCGGCGGTCTCGCCTTCGTCCAGGCGGCCGCCGGGCAGTCCCCACTGACCGGCGTTGCGGCCCCGGTAGGCCCGCTTGATCACGATCACCGACAGCGGCCCATCCGGCTGCTCCACCACGCACAGCACGACCGCGGCTCGACGCGTACCGGGCGCGTCGGCCACTTCGACGCGCGGGAACTCGGCCAGGCGGGAGTGCGCGAGCACGCGGAACTCGTCGATGCTCGTAGGTAGTGGCACTCGCGGGGTCGGCTCCATGGCTTCGATCTTGCCGGACTGTCGCCGCCGACGTGCACCGGAGGAAGTCGTTGACAGCGACTGCAGTACCTGACACCGTATCGGGAACCTCGGGGCTCGGCCCGCGCCCCCGGCGTTCTCGATCGGAGCGTGCTTGATGGGGTTTCTCGAGCCCGACCTGCCGGTGGTCGACCTGACCGAATGGAGCAAAGGCACACGCGCCGAACGCATCCGGCCCATGGCCCGGCACTGGGCCGAAGTGGGCTTCGGGACGCCCGTGGCGCTGCACCTGTTCTACGTCGGGAAGATCTGCCTCTATGTGCTCGGCGGCTGGCTCGTCGTGCTGACCACCGCGGGTATCGACGGATTCACCGACGTCGGAGCCTGGTGGTCGGAGCCGATCGTCTTCCAGAAGATCGTGCTGTACACGCTGTTATTCGAAGTGGTGGGCTTGGGCTGCGGATTCGGGCCGTTGAACAATCGGTACTTCCCGCCGTTCGGCTCGATCCTGTATTGGCTGCGCCCCAACACCATTCGGCTGCCACCATGGCCCCGCCGGGTACCGTTCACCGAGGGCGACAACCGCACACCGGTGGACGTCGCCTTGTACGCGGCGCTGCTGGCGGTGACGACGGTCGCCGTGCTGTCCGACGGCACCGGCCCCATCCCCGAACTGGATACCAGCGTGGGATTGCTGCCGCACTGGCAGATCGCCACGATTCTCGGCCTGCTGGCGGTACTCGGCCTGCGCGACAAGGCGATCTTCCTCGCCGCCCGGGGCGAGGTCTACGCCACCCTCACGGTCGCCTTCCTGCTCCCGGGAGCCGATTCGATCGTCGCCGCGAAGGTCGTCTTCGTCGTCATCTGGATGGGCGCGGCCACCTCGAAACTCAACAAGCACTTCCCGTTCGTGGTCTCCACGATGATGTCCAACAGTCCGGTGTTCCGGCCGAAACCACTCAAGCGCGCGTTCTTCGAACGCTTCCCCGACGATCTGCGGCCGGGGCGATTGTCCCGCGTCTTCGCCCACGGCGGCACCGCCGTCGAGCTGTGCGTTCCGCCGGTGCTGTTCTTCTCCCACGGTGGGTGGCCGACGGCGATCGCGGCGCTCGTGATGGTGTGCTTCCATCTGACGATCCTGACCGCCATACCCATGGGCGTGCCGTTGGAGTGGAACGTCTTCATGATCTTCGGGATCGCCACGTTGTTCGTCGCCCACGCCGACCTCGGTCTCGGCAGCGTGGGCAGCCCGGTGCCGGTGGCGGTGCTGTTCGTGGCGGTGGCGGGCATCGTGATCGCCGGAAACCTCGTCCCGCGCAAGATCTCCTTCCTGCCCGGTATGCGCTACTACGCAGGAAATTGGGACACCACGATGTGGTGCGTCAAGCCTTCGGCCGCGGAGAAGATCGGCAAACACATCGTCGCCATCGCGAGCATGCCGCAGGCCCAGCTGGAGCGGTTCTACGGCAAGGATCGCGCGCAGATCCCGCAGTATCTCGGATATGCCTTCCGGGCCATGAACACCCACGGCCGCGCGCTGTTCACGCTCGTCCACCGCGCCATGCCGCCCGGCCGCGAAGACGAGTACACCATCACCGACGGCGAACGCATCTGCAGCACCGCCTTCGGGTGGAACTTCGGCGACGGCCATCTACACAACGAGCAACTCGTCGCCGCCATGCACCGGCGCTGCCACTTCGAACCCGGTGAGGTCCGCGTCGTGCTGCTCGACGCCCAGCCGATCCACAAGCAGACCCAGCAATACCGCCTCGTCGACGCCGCCACCGGCGAGTTCGAACGCGGAGAAGTACGCGTCGCAGACATGGTGACCCGCCAGCCCTGGGCCGACGACGTCCCGGTATTGGTGCATTTCAGGGCCGACGAGCGGAAGTAGCGCCCCCGGCTCTCCTGCGAGTCATGTGACTTGTGGAGATTCGATGCCTAAATGCGCATATCGAAGTAACAACATGTTCAACTCTGGTCGGGTCTGCATGCCCGCTCGCGAGGGCGGAGGATCCGCGGCTTTTTCGTCAGAGGGAGCCCGTGTCTCCCCGGCGATCACCAGCTGCCGGGCGGTTCGCCGCTTCGCCGACGCGGTCCTGCACCCAGGAGAGGAAAGCCCGGACGTCCGTGCTGGGCAGGTGCAGTGCTGCCGAGCGGGGTCGCAGGAAGCTGAGCAGCGCCGCTTCGATGAGGGGGCGGAAATCTGGCTCCTGTGCCGCGATCAGTTGTGCAGCCCCGCGTTTGGCCAGCCAGCGGCTCGTCCGGCAGAACGATGCCGTCCGGCAACCATTCAGTACACGGTTGTCGCCGAGATGCCCCTCTCCCCCGGCGTGCTCACGGACCGAAGCCTGCAGCGCGGCGTACACGTCGCGTGGCGACGGGGCTGCCATGACCTCCCGCACGGGCTTGCCGTGCAGGAGGCGCCCGGCCTGGTGAGCGATGGAACGATCGATGACGTACCAGAACGCCGAGGACTCCGACGGATCGAAGCTGACCCGGTTCGGCAACATCGGACCGGTGTTGAGGTCCATGAGATAACCGGCCGCGCCGGACGGTTCGGCGGCGAAATCCGCTCCGTACATCACCAGTTCCAGCCCGGCCGCAGGGCAGGCAAGGGCAGGGTGCGCGAGCGCCTCGGCCAGTTCACGCAATGCCCGCGCCGGAAGTTGCGGGTCGGCGACCATCACCACGTCGACGTCGCTGCGCCCGTGCCGGTACTCGTCGAGCGCGATCGACCCCACGGCCAACACACTGACCAGATGAGGTCCGCAGACCGAGCGGGCGCGCCGCACGAGACCGTCCAGGTACGGACGCAACTCGACCGGAAGGGATCGGAAGTCGACCAGGGCGTGGGTCATGCGAGCCAGTATCCGCCAACGGCTCGGCCGACCGGCCGCGGGATTCAGTGCGGCAGCCCCAATCCGTCGGCCAGCACCGGCCACGAATTCTTCAGCGCCTCTTGCCAATAGCCCCACGAATGGGTGCCGGTGGGCTGGAAGTCGTACGTAGCGGGGATGCCGAGCGCGTTCAAGCGGTCCCGCATGTTGTGGGTGCACCAATTCACCGCGGCCTCGATGACACCGCCCAGCACCAGCTGGTTGAGGTACCCGCGCGGCCCCGGCTGGGTGTAAGCGCCGTTGTAGGCGTCGTACATGCCCGGGACGCCGGTTCCGGTGGACAGGAACAGGCGGGTGCCGCGGAGTTGGTCGGCGTGCAGGTACGGGTCGTTGGCGGCCCACATCGGGTCCTCGGGTGGGCCGTACATGTTCTCGGTGTCGCCGCCGCCCCAGCTCTCGACGGCGAGTTTCACGAACTCGCGGCCGATCGGGTCACTGACCTGCGCGCAACCGCTGTAGGCCGCGACCGCCTGATACAGACCCGGTTTGGCGATCGGCAGTTGCAGCACCGAGGTGCCCGAGGTGGACAGGCCCGCGATCGCGTTCACCCCCGTGGTGGCGAACTCCGCATCGATCAGCGGCGGCAACTCCTCGGTGAGGAACGTCTTCCACTTGTACACACCGAGTTTCGGATCAGGCTCCCGCCAATCGGTGTAATAACTCCAGCGCCCACCCACCGGCTGCACCACGTTCACGTCCTTGTCGGCGAGGAAGCGCAGCACGTCGGTGTTCTTCTGCCAGGTCGCGCTGTCCTGCCCGCCACCGCCGCCGTTCAGCAGATACAGCGTCGGCCGTGGCGCCGAACGGTCGGCCGGGCGCAGCACCTTCACCATGATGTCCTGACGCATCGCCGCGGAATGCACCCGCAACTGCACCGTGCGGTCGTCCTCCGCCCACGATCCGGTGATCGACGCGGCATCGGCCCTTGCGGGCGCTGCCGCCGTGAGCACGCCCGCGGTCACTGCGAACACCGCCGCCGGCACGACGAGCGCGTGCACCATCGAGCGGCGCAGCTTTCCGATTACCGCGCGTATTCGCACCGAATCGGCAACAGGCGCGGCAGCTGGTCCGGCATCGACGTCGTGACTTCGTTTCATCGCTCGGTTTCCTCCTACCATCGCGTTCGTCTACCGGCATCGATCCAGTTGCTCGACGACGCACGAGTTCCGCCAACGCTAAAGCCGGAGAGGGCAGCACACCTTCTCGGTTCGACGGCTCTGGACACCTCACCAATCCGCCCGGCCGCCCCTGAGGGCGCGACACAAGCAGAGGCGATACTCCGCGTCCGATACCGGCCGTGTACAGAGTGATACACCACGACCGGGTTCGAGGTGCTGCCCCGTCGCTGGGTCGTGGAGCGGTCCTTCGGCTGGCTGGTCAAACACCGCCGCCTGGTCCGCGACTACGAAAACCCGCCCGACCACCACGAAGCGATGGCCTATATCGCCTCGATACACGGCCTCATCCGCCGACTCGCCCGTACCATCGACCAGCACATCTGCGCCGACAGGCGCAGACGAATATCCGCGCATGACGATTTCAAGTCATTCTGAAGATCTCGCATGATGGTGTTCATGATCGGTAACGGTGATGAGGCCGAACCCGAGGTTGTAACCGCAGAGTCGTTCGGACAGGTGTCCATACGTGCTGCTGTCGACAGCCTCAGGCAAAGCGGACAGGACGCCGGATGCCCGGCGTTTGCGGAGCGCATGGTGCAAGTACTGCTGGACGGGCTGCGTGCACTGGACGAACTGCCACGCGATGATCCGTTCTGGCAGAAGACCAACCACTTGACCACGGTGTACAAATTGCAGGAGTACGCTCAGCAGCGGCTCGAACACACTCCCGAGGATCATGCTGCTCGGTGGGCGTTGGTTGCCATAGATCTGGCATTCGGGGCCAACGACGGCGGACTGTCCTGGCTCGGGCCGCTGATCGCGGACGACGTAGCCGTCGTCGACGCTGCGGTCATCATTGCAAACTGGGTCGAGGAACTGATCGGACTGGATGCCTCTGACGCGTTGCGCGCAGCCTGCGCTTGGGCCGATTCGAACAGGCTTCGCGCGCCGGCGCGCACCGATTACAGCCCGGCGATCCACCGCATACTCGCTCCACTCGACGACTGACAGACCACCCGGCTACCCGGTCGAGCGACCCACGAGATTACAACGTCGCATGCCAGCAGACATCAAGATGCACAACCAAAACCCCTTGATCACAGTGCCCGAACCGAGTTTTCTGGTGACGCGGAATCGTAGGGGGGCGAGTTCGCGTGCCAAGGCGGAGCTGCGGGCCCCCGCTTCCGCGCCGACGCCCCCCATGCCCGGCCAGCCAGTAGGTGTGCCCCTGGAATCTCGCCACCGTTGCGAGTCCGCACCGCCGGGATCACGGTAGGCGAGGTTGGACGATCATCGGCAGAGCATTGGGGCGAGGCACTTCAGCGACGACCTGTCGGACAGAATGTCCTTCGGCGAGGTGTAGCCGCCAACGGCGGGCTATGGTGGCCATTATGATGTGCAATTCGGTCCAGGCGAAGGTATCGCCGATGCATTTGTGGTGGCCGACGCCGAACGGATTGAACGTTCGCGGTGGTAGGTATACAGCACGATCGGGCAGCCAACGATCGGGGTCGAACCGTGTTGGCTCCAGGTATACGCGGGGGTCTCTGTGAAGCGCGTAGGGACTATACGCGATTTCGGTACCCGGTGGAATGCGCCATCCGCCGAGGACGGTTTGAGTTGTCGCGCGCCGGGTGAACACGAGAACCGGGTGAAGGCGCAGTATCTCGTTCAGGATCCGGCCTGAATATTCCAGCTCGGTGATGGTGTGCTTACTGATCGGCGATTCCCCGATGACTGCGTCGATCTCGGCGTGCAGCCGCTGTTCGACCTCAGGGTGATCGGCCAGCGCGTGGAATGCCCAGGCCAAAGCGATGGCAGGGGTTTCGGTCCCGGCGATCAGCAGCGAAATGACTTCATCGCACACCTGCGCGTCGGACATCGCCTCGCCGCTGTCCGCATCCCGCGCCGCCAGCAGTATCGCCAGCAAGTCCCCGCGGTCATGATCCCAGCGACGGCGGGCGCCGATCAACTCCTCGACCACCTGGCGCAGCCGCGCCGCCGCGGTGTCGAAGCGCCTGTTCGAGGGTATCGGCCAACGGTCCAGAGACCTTGGAGTGACCATCCGGGATGCGATGCCACCCATGATGATCGGGACGTGGAGTTCAACTTCGGCAACGCTTGTCGAGTCGAGATCGGCGGAGAACAACGCGTCTGCCACGATGCGAAGGGTCAACTCGTGCATCGCCCGATCGATCGCGATCTGTTGGCCCGGCTTCCAGGAGGCGACGAGAGCGTCGGTATGGCGTCGCATCGCTTCGGTGTAGTCGGCGATTCGCTGCTGGTGGAATGCTGGTTGAACGAGTCGTCGCCGCTGCCGGTGCGGCGTGCCCTCGGACGTGGCCAGGCCGTCGCCGAACAACGTGCGGGCCCGCTCGTAGATCCGGCCTCTTGCCAGGCTGTGAGATCGGGTGGTCAACGCCTCCCGAACCAGTTCCGGTGTCGTCAACATGTACACCGGCCAGTTGCCCAGGTCGATGCGGACGATATCGCCGACCGCGCGCAGCGATTCGACAAAGTAGAAGGGATCGCGTCGCAACGCTGCTAGATGGCCGAGTACAGGTAGGCGGCCCGGCGCGGCGGGAACCGATCGAAGGTCGTCCATCACGACTCGGTCCGGTCGGGTGGGGTGATGAGATCGTCGAATGTTCCGCGGATCCGCGGGCGATCGAGGTCATAGCGGCGGGTTCGGTGAACCCATACCAGGTTTGCATATATGTAGCGACGTAAGGCCCAGGCCAGCTGAATGCCGTGATCTGCGGCTTCGGGCGGCAGATCGAGCCGGCGAGCAAGTTCGGGTAGCCGGCCCTGCAGCTCCACAAGCAGCTGCTGGCGCTGTTCGGCACGCTTCAACACTCGCTCTATCGCCTCGTCGAGGCCGCAGTTCTCGGTGGCCTCGACCACCCGAACCATATTGCAGGTTTGGCCGTCGGCGATGTCCTTCTCCAATCCGTACACATCGTTGTGCCACGCAGTGACGTCGGCGAAACACAAAACAAGCTGCCGGAACAGGTAGCTGTCCCACAACACGTTGGGGATCCGCAGTTTGCAGACCACTGCGAGAACATCGGCTTGAAAAATCATCGCGATGGTGTGGCGGCGCATAGTAAGAAATGTCGCCAAGTCCGGGAGTCGACCAGCAGCATGGTAGGTGTTCTGAAACATCACCGCCTCCATGTAATCCATGAAGTGCTCGGCGATCCGCTGCCTACGGTGACAGGATAGTCCAGCGACGAGGCGGGGCCAGAAGTCCGCGAGACCGGCGAGCACCGGATTGGACACCCCTCCGTCAGGAGGTTCGCCGTCTACGATCGCACGCATGGCGCCCACGACGCCGGCCACACGGCCCTTCCGCTCGCCCCAGTCGTAGTTGTCGTACTGGTCGTCAGCAAGTGAGCCCCAGCAGAACCACATCAAGCCGAGCACGAGATGCTCATAGTCCACATCCGGAGTGGCGAGCCCGTGATATAGCCCGAACTCGAACGAGCGCAGATGCGCTTCCTGCTCCCGCGTGACGAGGAAACCAACCCGCCACAGCCATGCGATCGTCGCATCTTCTGCCTGTCGAGCAGCAGGATTCACCGAGTCGCCCGCACAGAACCCCGGTATCAGAGCCGATGTATCGATCCGAGGCACGAGCCGCCCTAAACTTGTTGCTCGCGAAATACTGACTACGCGGCAAATCGTGGTCCCTCAGCGGAGTAGTTCACCGCCGGAGGACTATCTGTGTCCAGCTATTGCCGACATACGGATCGGGTTAGTCACCTGACAGGTGGGCAACTACGCGTCGAATCGCAATTACGGCAGGGTAGCTGCCGATGACGCTAACCCTTGGCAATGTCAGCGAACTTCCCATTGTTGGGGACTGGCTGACCTTCAAACGGCTTGCGTCCCGGCTGCGGCTGCCGACGGGTGGCTCGAGAGGTCTGCATCGCCCGAAGTGGTCCAGCGGCCTCCGGTGGACATACGCCAGCTGAGGCCGGAAGACTGGCGGCAGGATCGCACGATTACGCTGACAGCGCTTGCCTCGGCGCCTGAGGCGTTCGAGGCCACGGTCGAGCAGGCGCGCACGTTTCCTCCGATGAATGGCGCGACGGCGTGCAGCGATCGCTGGCTGCGTTCGTCGCTTTCCAGGACGGCGTACCGATCGGCAAGATGGTCGCGACGGCGTACGAAGATGCGCATACCGTCCAGCTGGCCTCGCTGCCTCGCTGTTCGTCGTGCCGGAAGCCCGCGGTCGTGATGTCGCGGACCGCTTGATCCGATCGGTGGTGGATTGGGCATGGCGGCAGGGCTTTTCGAGGGTCGCCGTGCGGGTTCGAGAAGAAGACGAGCGTGCCCAGCGGGCTTGCGGGCGGAACAACTTCGGGTGGTCGGGGGAGGGGGACGGTCCGCGTGGCCGCTGGATCGAAATGCATCGTCTGCTGGGGGATGTCAGTTGGATCGACTCCGCCCGACGCCGGTCGCCGTCCAGCCCGAACCGGATGGAAAGTAGCTCGACCGGCTCTGCCTCCCGTCGTCCCCCACGGCATCGATCGGGAACGGTCCGACGAATCGACCCAGCGCGGGGTGCGCACGTGGCGCCGCTGACCTTTGGCGCGGGGTACTCGATATGGCCGGTCGCGGGAGTGTTCCGGATCGGCCGAGCCGACCTGATGCGGGTGAGTCGGCCGGGCCGACCGGCCCGCACCAGGCGGGGTTCACCGGACCTGCGGGGTCACTTTCGCGCCGAGCAACTCGATGTTGTGCAGGACCTTCTCGTGCGGCAGCGTGCCAACGCTGGTGTGCAACATGAACCGATCGAGCCCGAGGGTGTCGCGGATGTCGGCTACCTTTTCGGCGACATAGTCCGGCGTGCCGACGAACAGCGAACCCTCCTTGGAGCGAAGGCCGTCGAACTGGGCGCGGGTCATCGGCCCCCAGCCGCGTTCGCGGCCGATGACGCTCATGGCACGCGCGTACGGCTCGTAGAAATCGGCAATGGCTTCCTCGTCGGTGTCGGCGATATAGCCGTGCGCGTGCACCGCCACCGGTTGCCGCTCGTGCCCGCCCTCGGCGAGCGCGCGGTGATACAACTCGACCAGCGGCTTGAACCGGGCGGGCTGGCCGCCGATGATCGCGATGGCAAGCGGCAGGCCGAGCAGTCCGGCGCGCACCACCGATTCGGGGCTGCCGCCCACCGCGATCCAGACCGGCAGCGGCCGGTTGTCGGTGCGCGGGTACACGGTGGTCTCGTGCAGCGGTGCCCGGAATCGGCCGGACCAGGTGACCGGCCGGTCCTCGCGCAGGTGCAGCAGCAGCGCCAGTTTCTCCTCGAACAATGCGTCGTAGTCGGACAGGTCATAGCCGAACAGCGGGAAGGACTCGGTGAAGGAACCGCGCCCGGCCATCAGTTCCGCGCGGCCGTTCGAGAGCCCGTCCAGCGTCGCGAAATCCTGGTACGCGCGGACCGGGTCGTCGGAACTCAGCACGGTCACCGCGCTGGTCAGCCGGATCCGTTCGGTACGGGCCGCGATCGCGGCCAGCACGACGGCGGGTGCGGATGCGGCGAAGTCCTTTCGATGGTGCTCGCCGACACCGTAGACATCGAGCCCGGCCCGCTCGGTGGCGAGGGCCTCCTCGACCACCTCCCGCAGGCGCTCGCCCGCGGTCGGTGCGGGCCGATCGCCGATCGGATACAGCTCGGCGAATGTCGTGAGTCCCAGTTCCACGGTCGAGCCCCATCTCTCAGTAGTGTCTATGTCACCCAATCCCATAAACGGACCATAGTCCGCCAATATTCCGGCGGGGTGGATCCGCGCGTCCGGCTGCGGCGGGCAGCGGGCGTTCGCGGCGAGCGCAGTAGGACCAGGCCATCGAGTCCGCACTCGACAGCAGCGCCCTGGAGCGGCTCAGGCCGGTGGTCTCGACCCCGAGCCCGTGCAGCCGGATCCCGAGCAGCTCGGTGGTGAGCGCGGACATGAGGCGTGCGGCCTCACCGGTGCAGCGCTGGACGCGGAAGCACTCGAAACTTGTCGGCGTCCCATCGAACGCCGAGGCCTGCTTGCAGAGAGGGCCAGGATTGGGGCAGCGGCCTTCCAGTACGGCCACGAGTGGCCGCCGACGGCCCAGTAGTCGATCGACATGTCGGCACAGAAGCGCTTCATGGCCGGCGAGATGGCCAGGGCGCAGACGTGGTCGATCCAAGCGTGCAGCGGGTGGCAGGTCCGCGAGGGCACCTCGGCGCCGCAGCTATGACGCAGCGCACACCGCCGGGGCGGCGCACCGAGTGAACCTATGGTCGCGGCAGTTCGTAGTACAGGTGACGAGATGCAGTGTGCGCCTCGCTGAACAGCGACGAAAGGGACCGAAAGATGACCTCGGCCAAAAGATTCCAGCGTGCCGCTGTGCCGGTCGCAGCCACCGTGGTCGCATTCGCAGGGCTGCTGAGCGCCTGTGGTGGCGATGACGGGCGAGCTGTTCCGGCGGCCGAGCCGGCATCGTCGACCACGGTGACCGCCGCGCTGGCGCCCGCCGCGGGGCAGGCTCCCGCAGTCGCGAAGACGCAGGGCTGGCTGAAGATCTACGGCGGAGCAGCGCCGGCCGGGACCGCGAATGCGGTGCAGCTCGATGTGACCAGCGATCCCAGTGTCGGGCAGTACGTGTCGGACGGGACGGGCCGGTCGCTGTATCGGTTCGACAAGGACACCGCGAAGCCGTCGGCGTCCAACTGCGCCGGGCAATGTGCCGTGACATGGCCGCCGCTGACCGTTACGCGCGACCAATCGGTCTACGCGTCGGGAGTCGACCCACAGCTCGTCGGGTTCATCGAACGGGCCGACGGCACATGCCAAATCACCATCGGCGGCTGGCCGGTGTACTTCTTCTCGAAAGACAAGAAGCCAGGGGATCTGCTCGGCCAGGGCGTCGGGGGGACATGGTTCGCAGTGGCTCCGAATGGCGGCAAGGCTCTCGCCAAGTGATCCGAATGCCGCTGGATCAGCCACAGTAGGTCCAGTTGACCGGTTCGGCCCCGACCTCGTCGCCGCCGCGATGATCGACGGGGCCGAACCAGCATCGCCGACGTCGACCTCTGGTCTCACCGAGGCCGCCTGCTCATCAATCCCGTTGGTGTGACGGTGTCACTGGTCAATGAGGGCCGGCGAATTCGAGGGTGGCATGCGACCTTTCGGCTGCATCGGGATGGCCTCCGATCACAGTGGCGGCCAGCCACAGCGTGGCGGCGCAGCGCGCGACCAGGTCGACCCTGCGCAGCCTGCCTCCGAGTAGCAAATCCCAGTGCCCGGCGTCCTCTTCCCCGCGAGTGAGCCGGGTGGCGGTCAGCAGCGCCCACACACCGCACAGCACCGGGGCGGGGTGCCGGTGCGCCAGACGGTGAACCCGCCGGGATCGTCGAGAGCGAGCGGCGCACCGAACAGGATGCGCACGGCGGAGTTCTCGGCCAACGCGCGCAGCGCATCGGAGTCCATGCTATCGGCGAAGGTGGTGCGGTACTGGGCCGCGACGAGAGCCGACAGGCCGACCGCAGTGAGCGCTACGATCGCTGCCCCGCGCCGCGCCTGGCGCCGGAGCAGCGGGGCCGCTGCCCGGCCTCGCCAGGTTGGCGACGGCCGGCGAACGATCACACGCTCGATGTGAACGCGGCGATGCCCCCCGGGTAATCGTGCGGGTTCCTCGCCAGCTTGGTTGCCCGTGATCCGGGCGCTGTCGAGATAGCGGTCGACATTCGCCTGGACAACATCACCTACAACCGGTCGAGGAATTCTCGGATCAGTGGGACGACCTCGTCGAGGTGGGTTTCGAGCAGCCAATGGCCACCGTCGAAGACGTGGAGCTCGGCATCGGGGTGGTCGCGGTGGTAAGCGCGGGCCGCTGGTTCGGGCATGTAGCCGTCGTTGCGGCCCCAGATGATCAAGGTCGGTGGGCGATGCTCACGCAGGTAGGCCTGTTGGACAGGGAACCAAGCGACGGTATGGCGTTGGTCGGCGAGGAGATTCACAAGGTTGGCCTGCCGTTGCGGTGGGCTCGTCACCGACCACGCGAGTTTCCAGAGGTCCGGGCTCACCCGATCGGCGAGATGGTCGGGTAGCTCGCCGAGGAACTCGCCCCGGAAGCCCGCTTCGCTGACCGCTGCCGCGAGGTCCGCACGGCCCTGCTCGGTGGGATTGTTCCAGAACTTTTTGAGGGGTGCGTATTTCGGTCCGTGCTCGTCTTCGTAGATATCGCCGTTCTGAAAGATGAGGCCGCGGACTCGTTCAGGTGCGCCGATCGCCAGGCGCATACCGAACTGGGAGCCGTAGTCGTGAAGGTAGATCACGTATTCGGTGAGTTCGAGCGCCTCGGCGAAGCGGCGCAGGAACTCCGAGTAGCCATCGAAGGTATAGGCGAAGTCGGCCGGGGCATCGCTGTAGCCGAAACCGGGCAGATCCGGTGCGATCGTCCGCCAACGATCAGCGAGTGCGGGCATCAGGTCGCGGAATTCGAACGACGACGAGGGGTAGCCGTGGGGCAGTAGGACGATCGGGCCGTCCGCGGGGCCCGCTTCTCGATAGAAGGTTTCGATGCCGTCGACGGTGATCCAGCGATGCCGTGTACTCATCGAGGTGCCTCCTGGTGAGTATTTCCGAGCCCGCACCGGGCCCCAGACATCGGACGGGCTGACTTGTCGGATCGGCTCAGCCAGGGCAGAGCTGCATGAAGGGTATCGGAATGCCTAGGCGGTCTCGAACCCCGGCGGAGTCTCCGCGAGCGACAAGCCGCTCCCGTCAGGGTCCAGAAGCTCGACGTGACGAACGCCGTTGTCGTAAGTCTCCACCGGTTCGTGGCAGACCGGTGTGGTGGCGGTCCACGCCTGGTCGGAGTTCTTCCGCTACGACTCGCGTGCCGTCATGCAGCAGGAAGGGGAGGAATTGCTCGCCGAGAGCCTGTCCGGATACGGCGAGCGATATCCGGAGGTGCCGGTGCGGCGGGTAGTGGCCGAAGACCGCCCCGCCCGACGACTGCTCGAGGTGGGCGCGAACGCGCAGGTGATAGTGGTGGGCAGCCACGGACGCGGCGGTTTCGCCGGAATGACCCTCGGTTCGGTGAGTCAGGCGGTGCTGCACGGGGCCATAGTGCCCGTGATCATCGCCAGGCCGGAGAGCTGACCGCGTCGCTCCACGAGAACCGGGTCGATCCGCAGCGTCATGAATCGAGTTCACCAGCCGCACCGTGCTGCCGACGGCAGACGGGCGGTCTGATCTTGGCAGGTGATCTCGATCGGTGGCGACGCGCCGAAATCCGAGCTGATCTCGACGCCCTGTCCCCTGACGCGCACGGTCAGCCGGTGGCCGCGATAGATCATCGGGAAGGACAAGGCGCTGAGCGAGGCGGGCCAGTACGGGCAGAAGACCAAGCGGTCGTGGCGCAGTTCCATCCCGGTGAAGCAGCGTCGCAGGAGGTCGACGCTGCCTACCATCGCGGCGAGGTGGATGCCCTCCGCGGTGGTGCCGCCCTGGATGTCGGCGACGTCGGAGCCGAGCACCGGGATCGAATAACTCGACGGCGCGATCACGTTCGCCCGTGCCAGCTCTCACGAGTGCACCAGCGCACTGAGCGTGGAACCGTGCGATGTCCGCGCCGTGTAGTAGTCGATGGTGCGCGGAATCACAGACAACAACGCCTACACCAATGTCACATGGCGGCTTGGATGATCCTGCGGGCGATCGACGCGCTGGCGCTGTCGTGCGGGTGGACGCCGCCGTGCACGAGATCGGGCCGCGGCCTGACCGACGTCGACACGGAATGCGATTCGCGTCGATCAGTCGAGCAGTCCGCCGAGACTGCGGCGAAAGGAAGCACACAATGAAGGTCGAAGACGTTCTCGCTTCGGCGAAGGATGCCATGACGGTCGAGCGCGTCCAGGCCGAGCCGGTCGAGCGAGACGGCACCACGGTGATCGCCGTCGCCGCCGTGTCCGGTGGTGGCGGCGGTGGGAGCAGCAGCGACCAGGACGGTCCGGCGGGATCCGGCGTGGGATACGGCCTGGGCGCCAAACCGGTCGGTGTGTACGTGTTGCGCGACGGCCGGGTGAGCTGGCGTCCAGCGACCGATGTCAACCGGCTGATGACCGTGGTCGGCGTTGTTACTGTGACGGCATTGCTCGTGGGTGCGCGCATCGCTCGGATGAAGCTGTAATTCGCTGGCAGTGGCGGCACGCCCCGGTTGTGCACAGGCAATCGGGCGAGCCGGTTTCTTCCTCAGCGCTCGATACTTCTCGGGACCATCGGCCCTGTCGGGCACGACACTCGTTCTGCTGAGCTGAATGCGCGAAGACAGGACGGGAGGACACGACACATGCGATGGACCGTTGCCCTGTTGGCCGCGGGCGCGGCAGCGCTGGGACTGCGGCATCGGTTGTTGCGCTGGGGCGCCACCCCGGCAGAGGCGGCGGCCGAGTACCCCGGTGACACGCTCGTACCCGCTCCGACGGCTTGCTCGACCATGGCAACGACCTTCGAGGCGCCTCGGGAGGAGGTCTGGAGCTGGCTGGTCCAAATGGGCGCCGACCGCGCCGGCTGGTACAGCTGGGATCGTCTGGACAACGGCGGCCGACCGAGTTCGATGCGGATCGAACCGGAGTGGCAAGAACTGCGCGAAGGGGACCGGGTCGACGCGACGGTCGGCGGACGCGCCTACTTCACGGTGGCGATCGCGGATCGCCCGACGACGTTGGTGCTGCGCAGCGACCTGGCGTTGCCCAGCGGCCGCCCCTTCGACCCACGTGGGCCACTCCCCCGGATGTTCACCCAGGGAGTGTGGGGTTTCCACCTGACCGAGTTGCCCGGCGGACGCACTCGCCTGGTGGTGCGCACCCTCGGGCGTGATGCGCCTCGGCCGATCATGGCGGTGGCCGACTTCCTGTTCGGCCAGCCCGCCCACCTGATCATGCAAACTCGGCAGTTCGCCAACCTCCGCCGCCGCCTCCGCGTCCAGGAGCGCAACGCAGATCCATCGAAATCCGCAGGGCGACAGTCATGAACACGATGTCATCTGGAAACGACCCGCACCTGCTGGCGTCCGCACCGGTGGTCGTCGGTGTCGACGGTTCCGAAGGCGGCGAATTGGCCGTCCGCTGGGCCGCGCAGGTCGCGGCGCGGCGCGGCCGCACCCTGCACCTCGCCCACGGCCTGGACATCGCCGCACTGCGCTCGATGCCCGGCGGCTCTCGGGCGATGACACCGTCGATCATCGAGGCGGTGCGCAAACAGGCAACGAAGATCATCTCCGACGCGCACCGGGTGGCTCGCGAAATGGCGCCCGACCTCGAGATCACCACCGAGATTTCCGAGGCGAGTCCGTCCGAGCTGCTGATCCACCTCTCCGGAGCCGCTCGTCTCCTCGCACTCGGCGCGACCGGCACGGCGGGCGCCTTCGCCCACCTCGGCTCCACATTGCTCGCGGTCACCGGACATGGGCACGGTTCTATCGTCGTGGTCCGCGGCGCCGACACCGCATCGGGCCTCAGGAACGACGGTCCGGTGGTCGTCGGCATCGACGGCAGCCCGGTGAGCGAGGCCGCGATCGCCACCGCGTTCGCCGAAGCCTCCGACCGCGGCGCCGAGCTGGTGGCCACGCATTCCTGGAGTGACTGGCACTTCGGCGAATTCGCGGGTGAAAAGCTCGGAGCGGACATGATGGGGCCTGCGCTGGAGACCGCTGAGGACGCCATTCTGGCCGAACGACTGGCCGGGTGGCAGGAGAAGTATCCCGATGTGCGCGTCACCCGCAAGGTGTATCTGAGCGGGGCCGTCGATCGCCTCCAGTACTGGTCGAACAGTGCCCAGTTGATCGTCGTCGGCAACCGCGGCCGCGGCGGTTTCACCGGCCTGCTGCTCGGCTCCACCAGCAATTTCCTGGTCCAGCACGCGTATTGCCCGGTACTGGTCGCACATTCCGGATAGAAACACCAGGCATGCGGTTCGGGTCGCGATATCGCAGCTTCCTGCTCACTGGCTGAACCCGGCCGGCTGCGGCCCGTAACGGATCAGGGCGTTCCCTCGACACCGCGCCGGCCACTCAGCCGGATCTCCTGACCGCGTGCTCGGAACAACTCATCGGCTCGCCGAATGGAAGTCAGAACACATGAGAAGAACAGCATTTGCCGTGACCTGCGCATCGGCCCTCGCCGTTGCCTACGGCGCCCACTGGTGCGTCAGGTCCTCGACCTGGGGCGCCGCCGCCGACGAGATCGCGCGGACCATGCCCGGCGACGAGTTGCTCGCCGACGCCGACATCGTCACGACGCGGGCGATCACGATCGACACCGGTGCCGACGCCATCTGGCCTTGGCTGGTCCAGCTGGGTCCAGGCCGAGGCGGCGCTTACACCTACGACTGGATCGAAAATCTGCTCGGCCTCGACATGCACAGCGCCGATCAGATTCTGCCGCAGTTCCAGAACCTGAAGGTCGGCGATGGCTTCGCGCTCGGGAAGTCGGGTCCGCGCATGCGCGCCGCGACCGTCGAACGCGAGCGCGCGCTGGTCTTCGCCTCCGACGACGGCCACTGGGTCTGGGCATTCGGGCTGTATCCGGCAGGGAAATCCACCCGGCTGGTGAGCCGCAACCGCATCGGACTCACCGGTGCCTCGAACCTCGCCCGCCGGTTCTACCGCTATGTGATGGAACCAGCGAGCCTGGTGATGGAACGCAAGATGCTGTACGGCATCAAACGTCGCGCCGAACAGCCGGCAATCCCACCCGGTGTGGCCACCGGCTCCGCCGCCACGAGTGCACTCGAAAGCTGAACGCCGGAGCTGAACTGCGTCCGTTTCGGTATCCACGCAGCCGACCGTGAGGTACGCCCGTAGCGGACCGCTCGTGGCCCGCTTGCGAGTGTCACCGAGCAGTACCGTCCGTTCCAACCATGGGGTCCGACACCCGCGATCCCCTTCTGACTCTTGGCAGCCACAGAGTGATTCGTGTGCTGAGACTGATCGAGGGATCCAGTGTGGAAGGAGACGGCCAAGCGCATGCCCCAGGCTGAGGAAGAGCCGGACGGGCTGCTGAAGGGGGCATCGGGGTGGGAAGACGACGTGGTCGCCGCGGATCGGATGCGGCGGCGTTGACGTTCATGGCCGCCGTCGCCGCGGTGGTGGCACCCGAGGTCGCGGAGATCGCTGAACGGCACGCCGTGGACCGGAAACCCGGCCGTCCCGAGTTCGCGATCACGGCTTCGATCACCGCGGTGCGCGCTCGGCCGTCGGGGCCGGGGCCGACCGGTGTCGCGTGGGTTACCACGCTTCCGGTTCCCTCACCGGAGACGATTCGCATCATGACGGTGCGCGGATCCGGGCAGGTGAACTCGGCTACGACGGGCACGCCGAACCTGCGGGTCGCTCGGAAGGCACGCCATGTCCGTTTCTCATTTGCTCGCCACCTCGGAGTTCCTTGCCCAGGCGGGCAGCTCCGGGTTCACCCCCGGCCGCTTCCGGTCCCTGGTCGGTGTCGCGGTGGGGCTGCTGGGCGTCGTCACCGGCGTCCGGGCCGTCATCCACCGCGCTGGCTGCCGGAGTGTCCGGGCTGGTGCTCGACGGACTGGTCGTGGCCGCCGTCGAAGGCGGACCGGGCACCGGATGCGGGATCGTCGGCGGCTTCGTGGCCTTGGCCGTCGGGCTGGTCGCCGCCGTCCTCGGCGCGGTCGCGTTGAAGAAGGACCCGCTGTCGTCGTGGCAGCCCGCGCTCCGTGCCGACGGATACATTCGAATGCAGGTCGCGCGAGATACAGCGATTGCACTGTTTGCTAAACTCCGCAAACAGGGTGCGGCCGTGGATGCCAAGCCGCCGGCGGGGGGTGGAAGGAGTGGTCATCGATGCCCGGACTGCAGCGACCGCTCTATCAGATGAAGGCCGACTTCTTCAAAACACTCGGGCATCCCGTGCGGGTACGGGTGCTCGAACTGCTCAGCCAGCGTGAGCACGCCGTCTCAGAGATGCTGGCCGAGATCGAGATCGAGGCGGCCAACCTGTCTCAGCAGTTGTCGATCCTGCGGCGCGCCGGCCTGGTGACCGCGCGCCGCGAAGGGCTCTCGGTGACCTACGAATTGACAACCCCCGAGGTCGCCCAGCTACTGGCCGCCGCACGGGCCATCCTCACCGGCGTCGTCGCAGGACAAGTCGAAGCCTTGGAAGAACCCGCCTGACCTCCATCGCCCTCAGGGGGTGCGCGCATGGGCTCTGATTGCAGCTTTTCTAAACTAATAACCTAATTGTTTGCGAAGGAGATGTCCGTCTTGACCAACCACCTAGACGTCGCCGCGAGCGCGCAGGCCCCCACCGAGCATGAAGGCATCCTGGCGTGGATCGCCGAAGTCGCGGAGTCGACCGCGCCGGACCACATCGTGTTCTGCGACGGCTCGCGGGCGGAGTGGGACCGGCTCACCGGAGTGCTGGTGGAGAAGGGCACCTTCGTGCCGCTCTCCGCGAAGCCGAACTCCTTCTGGTGCGCGTCGGATCCCGACGATGTGGCGCGGGTGGAGGATCGCACCTTCATCTGCTCGGAACTTCGCGAGGACGCGGGCCCGACCAACAACTGGGTCGATCCGCTGGACATGCGCACGGTGATGACCGAGCACTATCGCGGGGCCATGGCGGGACGGACGATGTATGTCATCGCGTTCTGCATGGGCCCGTTGGATGCCGACGATCCGAAGTACGGTGTACAGCTCACCGATTCGGAGTATGTGGCGGTGGCGATGCAGATCATGACCCGATCCGGTGCGCCGGTGTGGGACAAGATCACCGATGGGACCGGCTTCGTGAAGTGTCTGCACTCGGTCGGCGCGCCCCTGCGAGAAGGTGAGGTGGATGTGCCGTGGCCGTGTGATGCGACCAAGTACATCTCACATTTCCCGGAGCGCAGGGAGATCTGGAGTTACGGCTCCGGGTACGGCGGTAACGCGCTGCTGGGCAAGAAGTGTTTCGCGCTGCGCATCGCCTCGGTGCTCGGGCGTGATGAGGGGTGGCTGGCCGAGCACATGCTGATTCTCAAACTCACCTCCCCGCAGGGAAAGGTCCACTACATCGCGGCCGCGTTCCCGTCGTCGTGCGGCAAGACCAACCTCGCCATGCTCGAACCCGCCCTGCCGGGCTGGCGGGCGGAGACGATCGGCGACGACATCGCCTGGATGCGTTTCGGAGCCGACGGCCGACTGTACGCGGTGAACCCGGAGGCTGGGTTCTTCGGCGTCGCGCCCGGGACCGGGGCGCGGACCAACCCGAACGCGATCGCCACGATCGATGCCGGGAATTCGATCTTCACCAACACCGCCCGCACCGATGACGGTGACGTGTGGTGGGAAGGTTTGACCGATACACCACCTGCGCACCTGACCGACTGGCACGGCCATGACTGGACCCCCGATGCCGAAAGCGCTGCCGCGCATCCGAATTCCCGATACTGCACCCCGATCCGGCAGTGCCCGACGGTAGCGGCGGAGTGGGACGATCCGGCCGGAGTGCCGATCTCCGCGATCTTCTTCGGCGGCCGCCGCAAGACGACCATTCCCTTGGTGACCGAGACCTTCGACTGGGAACACGGCGTGTTCACCGCGTCGGTGCTGTCGTCGGAGACCACCGCGGCCGCGGCGGGAGCTGTGGGTGTGGTGCGGCGGGATCCGATGGCGATGCTTCCGTTCCTCGGCTACCACGTGGGCGACTACTTCGCGCACTGGCTGAAGCTCGGCGCCGCCGCCGACCCCGCGAAGCTGCCGAGGATATTCCAGGTCAACTGGTTCCGCCGCAGCGCCGACGGCAGTTTTCTGTGGCCCGGTTTCGGCGATAACGTGCGTGTCCTGCAGTGGGCACTCGACCGCTTGGACGGTGCAGCCGATGCCGTGGAGACCCCGATCGGGTTCGTCCCCACCGCCGAGGCCCTCGACTTGTCCGGCCTCTCGAAGGCCGCCCAGGAACTGGCGACCGCGGCGCTGGCCGTCGACATCGACGAGTGGGTGCTCGAGACCGCCTCGATCGACGAGTGGTACGTCACCATCGGCGGCAACCGCCTGCCCGATCAACTGCGTGCGCAGTTGGCCGCGCTGAAGTTGCGTCTGGCCCGAGCCCTGTGAAAGCGCTCGCACTGTTTCCGCGCTGGTCGGACTGGAAACCCGCGCTCCGTGCGCCCGGAGCGGACCTGCTTTCGGGTCTGATCGTGGCCTTGGTGGCGCTGCCGCTGGCACTCGGCTTCGGCATCTCCTCCGGGCTGGGCGCGGCCGCCGGACTCGCCACCGCTGTCGTCGCGGGCGCGCTCGCGGCGGTGTTCGGCGGCTCCCGCTTCCAGGTATCCGGGCCGACCGGCGCGATGACGGTGGTCTTGGTGCCCATCGTCGGCCGGCACGGCGCGAGCGGGGTGCTGGCTGTGGGGCTGCTGGCCGGGCTGGTGTTGGTGGTCCTGGCCTTCGCGGGGGTCGGGCGGGCTGTGCGTTACATGCCCGCACCGGTGATCGAAGGCTTCACCGCGGGCATCGCGGTCGTCATCGCACTGCAACAGGTTCCGTCCGCGCTGCATGTCGCGCACGCCGAGGGCGAGAAGGTGTGGCAGTCGGCGTTCGACGCGGCAGGCCAATACATCGCGCACCCGCACCCCTTGACGCCTGCTACCACGCTGGCGGTGGCCGCGGTGGTCCTGGCCGGTGGCCGGTATTTCCCGAAACTGCCGTTCGCGTTGATCGCGGTGGCCGCCGCGACCGGCGCAGCGCATGCATTCGATCTGGCCCTGACTCCCATCGGGACCATTCCCTCTGGATTGCCCGCGCCCACGATCGGATTCCTACACCTCGACCAACTCGGGTCGCTGATCGCGCCGGCACTGGCAGTGGCGGCACTGGCCGCGCTCGAGTCCCTGTTGTCGGCGACCGCCGCCGACGCGATGGCCGTTGGCACTCGCCACGACCCCGACCGCGAACTGCTCGGCCAAGGTATGGCGAACATCGCCGCTCCCCTTTTCGGCGGCGTGCCCGCCACCGGCGCGATCGCTCGCACCGCGGTCAACGTCCGCTCCGGCGCGCGCACCCGCCTGGCCGCGCTGACCCACGCCGTCGTGCTGGCCGCGATCATCTACCTCGCCGCACCCCTGGTGGCGGAGATCCCACTGGCAGCCTTGGCGGGCGTGCTCCTGGCAACGACCGTGCGGATGGTGGAGACCGCGTCGCTGGCCGCGATCGCCCGCGCCTCACGCGGGGACGCGATCATCATGGCGATCACCTTCGGCGTCACCGTCGCCCTGGACCTGGTGACCGCGGTCGCCGTCGGCGTCGGCATCGCCGCTGTGCTCGCCTTGCGGTCGGTCGCGAAAGAAGCTCGGCTGCAGCAAATCCCTCTCGAGCATCCGGGCGACGCCACCGGCCACTTGGCCGAGGAAAACGACCTGCTGCACGACCACATCGTGGCCTACCGCATCGAAGGGCCCCTGTTCTTCGCCGCCGCTCACCGGTTCCTGCTGGAACTGGCCGAGGTTTCGGATGTGCGCGTGGTCATCCTGCGCATGTCCGGAATCACCGCCCTGGACACAACCGGGGCACTCGTGCTGAAGGACGCCATCGGCAAACTCGAGCACCGCCACATCACCGTCCTGATGTCCGGTCTGCGCCAGGATCACCGACGCCGCCTGGCCGCGATCGGCGCCCTGCCCACCGGTGGGGACGCGCACATCTTCACCCACACCCCCGACGCCATCGACCACGCCCGGGGATACGCACTTCATCGATAGAGGGCGTCGATGCTGTCGGCGAGGTTCTCCACGACGATCTTGCGGCGCAGCTTCATACTCGGAGTGAGGTCGCCGGCCTCGACGGACAGTTCGTGGTCGATGATGTCGAATTTCTTGATCTGTTCCCAGCGATCGAGTTGGGTGTTCAGGCGATCGATGTAGGCGCCGATCACATCGTGGGTCCTCTCGTCCCGGGCGATGTCGGGGAGCGGTTTGCCTGCCAGACCGTGCTTGCCGGCCCATTCGGCGATGCTCTGGGCGTCGAGGCCGACCGATGCGACGCAATAGGGCCGCGTCTCTCCGTAGACGATGAACTCCGCTGCGTACGGGCATATGCCTTTGGACGTGGCGGCGATCGCGGACGGCGCGACGTACTTGCCCTGTGAATCGGCGAGCACCCGTTCGTATCGCGTGGGCGATATGAGGGCGACCCGGTCCTCGGCTCGAATCCCGAGCGCGATCAGCCCGGCGGCGATGATGTCGACGCGCTCACCGAACTGTTTCCGGGACCGAGAGCCGAGACAGCCTCCCGAACCTCTGGTCGTGCAGCACCCAGCCGGGCGCGGCGACGCCGGGTCCGATGCCGTCGGCCATCGCGATTCGGGACCTTCGTCCCTCGCGGTGCACCGTCCAGCTCACGAGACTCGAAAACGGACGGCTCTATCCGACCGAACAGAGGTCTCGACAATGCCTGACGACCCCATGGTGATCGATCGTGCCGGTCTGGATCGGCTGGTGGACGTGCTGCGCGAGCGGGGATACCGCGTCATCGGGCCGCAGGTGCGCGATGGCGCGATCGTCCTGGACGAACTGGACTGCGGCGGGCGACTCCCTGCCGGGTGGGGTGTGGAAACCGCGCCCGGACGGTATCGGCTGCGTCGCCGCGACGACGCGGCGGTCTTCGCCCATTCGGCCGGACCCGGCTCCTGGAAACAGTTCTTGCATCCGCCGCGTCGCAGGATAGCCCAGTTCGGGCCGGACCTCGAGCCGGAACCCGTGGCGGACGCTCCGGTCCGATCCGCGTTCCTGGGCGTCCGCGGGTGCGACCTCACCTCGATCGCGATCCTCGGGCGCGTGCTCGGCGGTGGAGCCTACTCCGATACTTCGTTCACCGACCGCCGGAAAGACCTTTTCGTCGTCGCGGTGAACTGCACAGAACCCGGTGGGGTGTGTTTCTGCGCGTCGATGGGCACCGGCCCGGGGGTCTCGGCCGGGTACGACCTGGCACTCACCGAGCGAATCGATGCCGAGGGCCACCGGTTCCTCGTCGACGTGGGCAGTGCGGACGGAGCCGATATCCTCGCCGAGATCACCGCACACAGTGCCGACGCCACGGAGGTCACCGACGCCCGTGCGGAGGTGTCCGCGGCGGCCGACCGGATGGGCCGGACAATGCCCGAGGTCGACATCCGCGCTCTGCTGCGCGACTCGCGGGAGTCCCCGCACTGGCAGGATGTCGCGAGCCGCTGCTTCACTTGCGGGAACTGCACCATGGTGTGTCCCACCTGTTTCTGCACCACTACCGAAGACGTCACCGATCTCACCGGCGACCATGCCGAGCGCTGGGAGCACTGGTCGTCGTGTTTCGAGCTGGACTTCTCCTACCTGCACGGCGGCAGCGTGCGGCAATCCGGCGAGAGCCGCTACCGGCAGTGGATCACCCACAAACTCAGCACCTGGCACGACCAGTTCGACAGCTCCGGATGCGTCGGCTGCGGCCGATGCATCGCCTGGTGCCCCGCCGAGATCGACCTGACCGCCGAGGTCGCCCGGCTGGCCGAACTCGCCGAGGAAACCGACCATGCCGACCGGTGAGGAACTGTCCGGGTTCGGGCAGTTGGCGGCACTGAGCGAGAAAGAGCTGCGCACGCTGGCCCGCGCCGGGCGTGACGTGGCCTTCCCCGCCGACCATCGGGTGATCACCGAAGGCGGGCAGGCCGACCGATGCTGGCTGATCGGCCACGGCCGGATACTACTGGACGCCCAGGTGCCGGGGCGTGGCGCTGTTGTCCTCCAGACACTCGGCGGCGGCGATCTGCTCGGCTGGTCCTGGCTCGTACCACCGTATCGGTGGCATTTCGGCGCGGTGACCGCCGAACCGGTCGAGGCCGTCGAATTCGACGCGCGAATATTGGCCGAACTGGCCGACCAGGACCCGCGATTCGGCCGCGCGCTGGCCATGATGCTCTTCGAGGCGCTGCTGGAACGACTGCAGGCCACCCGGGCGCGGCTGCTCGACCTCTACCGCAACCCAACCGAGACGTGCACCGCCGCCGCACCGCGCGGCACGGCCGGACGAGGTGCCCGATGAGCGTCGACACGCAGACCCACACGGTGCCGTACGGCGACACGATGCTGCCTTACCGCGTGATAGAGCGGGTAATACAGACCCCGGACACCGTGACACTGCGCCTGGAGCCGGTACGGGACGCCGCGCGGCATTTCGGGGCGGGGCAGTTCATGATGCTCTACAGCTTCGGGGTAGGCGAGATCGCGATCTCGATCAGCGGAAATCCAACCGCCGACGATGGCACCCTCGAACACACCATCCGGGCGGTGGGCGCAGTGAGCGCGGCGTTGCACGGCACCGAGATCGGCGGCCGGATCGGGGTCCGCGGACCGTTCGGCATCGGATGGGACCTGGCGTCCGCGATCGGAGGAGATCTCGTCATCGTGGGCGGCGGCGTCGGACTGGCCCCGCTGCGTTCGGCCGTGCTCACCGCGCTCGCCGCCCGCTCCGACTACCGGCGGATCGTGCTGATCACCGGCGCCCGCACCCCGGCGGACATGCTGTTCCGCGACGATCAACAAGTGTGGTCGGCGGCCGGTCCGATCGAACTCGAGCAGACCGTCGATCGCCCCGCGCCGGAATGGCGCGGCCGCATCGGCTTCGTCACCGAGCCATTGGCCCACCTGACCGTGGACCCGGACAAGACCACAGCCCTCCTCTGCGGTCCGGAAATGATGATGCGTTTCTGCGCACAGACTCTGCTGCGCAAGGGAATAGCCGCCGCCGCCATCCAGGTCTCCTTGGAGCGCAACATGCAGTGCGGTGTCGCGCGCTGCGGTCACTGCCAACTCGGCCCGCTATTGCTGTGCCGGGACGGACCCGTGGTCGACTACGCGACCGCCGAACCACTCCTGGCGGTGCGGGAACTATGACCGAGACACCGACCCTCGCGGTATGGAAGTTCACTTCCTGTGACGGTTGCCAACTCACCTTGCTCGACTGCGAGGACGAGCTGCTCGCGCTCGCGGGCAGGGTGCGCATCACCCACTTCGCGGAAGCGTCTAGCGCCATGGCGCCGGGCCCATACGACGTTTCACTCGTCGAGGGATCGATCACGACAGAAGAAGAGCGCCGCCGGATCGTGGAAATCCGTGAGCAATCCAGGATCCTGGTGGCGATCGGGGCGTGCGCCACGCATGGCGGGATCCAGGCGCTACGCAATTTCGCCGACGTCAGCGAGTTCACGTCAGTGGTGTACGCCAGCCCCGAGTACATCGCCACCCTGGGCACCTCCACCCCGATCTCGGCGCACGTACCGGTGGACTTCGAGCTCCGCGGCTGCCCGATCGACCGGCGCCAGCTTCTCGACACCCTGTGCGCGTTCCTTGCCGGCCGCGCACCCGACATCCCGAACACCAGCGTTTGCACCGAGTGCAAACGCCGCGGCACCACCTGTGTGATGGTCGCCGAGGGAATTCCCTGCCTCGGCCCGGTCACGCAGGCGGGATGCGGCGCCCTGTGCCCGGCCTATCACCGCGGGTGTTTCGGTTGTTTCGGTCCGATGGCGAAACCCAATATCCACGCGCTGCTCCCCATACTGCGCGTCAACGGCATGGACACCGACGACATCGACCGTGTCTTCACCACCTACGCCGCAGCCGCGCCGGACTTCGCGAAGAGGAACGGCGATGAGTGAGCGTAGGCAGCTGAAGGTCGGCTCGCTGGCTCGAGTCGAAGGCGAAGGCGCGCTGCGCGTCGTCATCGCGGACGGAAAGGTGCAAAGCGCCGAGTTGAACATCTACGAGCCGCCGCGATTCTTCGAAGCACTTCTGCGCGGACGCGCCTACACCGAGCCGCCTGACATCACCTCCCGCATCTGCGGGATCTGCCCGGTCGCCTACCAAACCAGTGCCTGCAACGCACTCGAACAGCTTTGCGGCGTGGAGCTGGACCGCCCACTGGCCGACCTGCGCAGACTTCTGTACTGCGGCGAATGGATCTCCAGCCACGCCCTGCACATTCACCTACTGCACACTCCGGACTTCCTCGGCTACCCGGACGCGATCACGCTCGCCACCGACCACCGCGAACTCGTTGAACAAGGCCTGGCCACGAAGAAGGCGGGCAACGCACTGCTGGAACTCCTCGGCGGCCGGGCCATCCATCCGGTCAACGTCCGGCTCGGCGGCTTCTACTCGGTCCCCGAACCCGCCGATTTCGCTCCTGTGATCGAGTTACTCCGCCACGCGCGGGACTGCGCGGAGCGAACCGGACGTCGGGCGGCCGCCTTCGACTTCCCGGAGCTGGAACTCGATCACGCCCTTCTCGCCGCCACCGTGCCGAACCGATACGCCATCGACACCGGCACTGTGCACACCAGCACCGGGCTTCAGCTCTCCGCGGCCGAACTTCCCGTGCACGTGCACGAACACCAGGTACCGCACTCCACGGCCTTGCACGCCATGCTCGACGGCGAACGCTATCTCACCGGGCCATTGGCCCGGTACACGCTCAACTACGCCCAGCTGTCACCGAGCGCCCGCCAGATCGCGACCGAGATCGGCCTCGGCACCGAATGCCGTAACCCGTTCCGCAGCATCTTGGTTCGCGTGGTCGAAGTCATCTACGCCATCGAGGAGGCACTGAGTCTCATCGCCGCCTACGAACGCCCCTCCCGTGCGGCGGTGCCCGTAGCGCCCCGCGCCGGAACCGGCCACGGGGTGAGCGAAGCCCCCCGTGGACTGCTCTACCACCGCTACGAGATCGATGATCACGGCATCGTGCGCGCGGCCACGATCATCCCACCGACGTCCCAGAACCAAGCCGTCATGGAGGACGACCTGCGGCGCGCGGTCGCGGACAATCTCGACCTCGACGACGCCGCGCTCGCAGCGGTATGCGAGCGCGCGATCCGCAACTACGATCCGTGCATCTCCTGCTCGGCGCACTTCCTGGACATCGATGTGGTGCGCCGATGACCGAGCACTGGGCCGTGGTCATCGGCGTCGGCAACGCCTACCGCACCGACGACGGAGTCGGTTCGGTAGTCGCACTCCAGATCGAAAAACTCGATATCCCAGGAGTTCTGGTAACCCTGTCGGACGGTGAACCCCTGAGCGTCGCCGATCTCTGGGCCGGTATGGACCTCGCCGTGGTGATCGACGCTGTGCGCTGCGAGCCGTCGGTTCCCGGCCGGGTCCGCCGCGGCGGTATCGATCTGCTCCAGCACACCGGCACAGTCGCGTCCTCTCACACGCTGGGGATCCAGGATGCGCTACCGTTGGGCCGCGCGATCGACCGCGTCCCCGGCCGGATCGTCGTCATCGCGGTGGACGCGGCATGCCTGGATTTGGGGATCGGCTTGTCGGAGCCGGTCGCCGCCGCTGTTCCACACGTGGTCGAGACCGTCCGCGCGGAACTTCGCACTGCCGCGCCGACGAATCACCCGCACAGGTAACTCAGATCAGTGCCGCTGGGCGACGGACGCGACCTGGATTCGGCGACGCTCGGTCCCGTAGTCATCTCGAACGGACCACGATCATCGGCACATCGATCGAGTGCAGCAGCGCATTGCTGGTCGATCCCTGCACGGTGGCGAGCGGCAATGACGATACGCCGCACCGGAACATCCGGATAGCGTTCGCTCCAGCCGGCGAGACTCGCGGCCAGTACCGCCTCCGCCGATTCGCGGGCTTCTTCCCATGCTCGCACCGGCACGTCCGGACCGCTCGTGTCGCTCCAGGCGTGCAGCGCCACCAGCTCCACTTAGTGATCGCGGGCTCCTCCCCGGGCGCCGCTGTGCGCGCGACCCGGGCGGCCTCGCTGAGGAGGCGTTCGCCGTCCCCGCGCATCCACTCCAGGTCGCCCTCTCCCCCAGAGAGATGCCCGGTCCGCGCCGCTGGCTCCGAGGTGAGCTCGGAAGACACCCGTGTGTCGCGTGGCCAGCGCCATGGCGAAAGTCCCATGTTAATGGTCGGTTCGACTCTGTTGGTGCCTCTCTCCGCAGCCTACCGTCGGAGACCTCACCCGGTAGAGCGCAGAGGAGAACATCGCCATGCGCGCGCGAATAGTCTACGAATCGATGTTCGGGAACACCGCCGCGATCGCGGAAGCCATCGCCCAGGGACTCCGTGAGCATGTCGAAGTGGAAGTCGTGAACGTGGTGGCGGCGGCGGAAGTGTGCGCGACGGTGAACCTGCTCGTGGTCGGCGGCCCTACTCACGCGTTCGGGCTCAGCCGCTCGCAGACGCGCCGCGACGCCGCCAAACTCACCGATGCTCCGGTCGCGACCGCCATCGGTGTACGGGAATGGCTCGCGGCCGCGCTGCCGGTATCGGCAGGCCACCGCGCGTTGGCCTTCGGCACCAAGATCGCCAAACCACCCTGGCTGCCGGGCTCGGCCGCACGCGGTATCGCGAAACGACTATCCCGCTTGGGCTATTCGCTCGCCGATCAGCCGGTGGATTTCCTCGTCGCCGATACCACCGGCCCGCTCGTACCGGGCGAGCTGGACCGCGCTCGGGTGTGGGCGGCCCGAATCGCCCACACCGAACTCGACCGAAGGATCCAACACACCTGACGGTGTGTCGACGCGAATCAGTATTCAGGTGACGATTCATCCCGCGAATCTGACCGAGTCCATCAGCCGGACCGTCTCCCCCGGCGTCAAGCGTGTGGTCTGATCCCGGCAAGTGATCTCGATCGGCGGCGAGGGGCCGGGATCGGAGCTGATCTCGACGCCTGCACCGCTGACCCGCACGGTCAGCCGATGACCACGATAGATCACCGGGAAACACAGGGCGCCGAGGGCTTTCGGCCAATACGGGCAGAACACCAGCCGGTCGCGGCGCAGTTCCATCCCGGTGAAGCACCGTTGCAGCAGATCGACGCTGCCCGCCATCGCCGCGAGGTGAATGCCCTCCGCGGTGGTGCCGCCCTGGACATCGGCGACGTCGGAGCCGAGCACCAGATCGAAGAACTCCACGGCGCGATCCCGGTGGGCCCGCGCCAGCACCCACGCGTGCACCAGCGCGCTGAGTGTCGAGCCGTGCGACGTGCGCGACAAGTAGTAATCGATGGTCCGCGGAATCATCTCACCGGGCAGTTCGTATCCGAGATGGCCGAGCAGGTCGCGAAGTTCGTCGGCGGACAGCAGGTAGAAAAGCATCAGCACATCGGCTTGTTTGGCAGCCCGATAGCGGTTGACGTCGTCGCCCTCGGCGTCGAGTACCCGGTCCAGCCGCTGGATGTTCCCGTATCGCCGCCGGTAGTCGTCCCAATCCAGCTCGGCCAGTCGCTCGTATCCCTCGAACTGGCTGATCACTCCGTCATGGAACGGCACGTACATCCGCCGCGCCACGACAGGCCAGTGCTCCACCTCCGACGGCCGCACCGACAACTTTTCCAGCAACTCCGACCGTTCGCGCGGAGCCAGCAGGGCGAGCGCGTCTATCGCGCGCAGGATCACCCAAGCCGCCATCACGTTGGTGTAGGCGTTGTTGTCGATACCGGCTTCGGGCGCATCCGGATAGCCGGAATGGAACTCGTCGGGGCCGATCACACCGCGGATGACGTAGCGGTCGCGCCCGGTGTCGTAGGCGGCCAGGCTCGACCAGAAACGAGCGATCTCCACCAGGAGCTCCGCGCCGCATTCGACGAGAAACTCACCATCGCCGGTGGCTTGGTAGTACTGCCAGACGTTGTAGGCGATCGCGATCCCGATGTGGTGGGCGCGGCGACTCGGGTCCGGATTCCACGTGCCGGACAACGGATTCAAGTGCAGCCGCTGACTCTCCTCGCGGCCGTCGCTGCCGGACTGCCACGGAAACATCGCACCCACCAGTCCCGCTTCCGCGGCCGCCCGCCGGGCCTCGGGCAGACGGCGATAGCGGTAGCGCAACAAGGAGCGAGTCAAGCCAGGAAAACGCGGATTCAACACCGGAAAGACGAACAGCTCGTCCCAGAACACGTGACCGCGATACGCCTCACCGTGCAAGCCGCGCGCGGGCACACCCACATCCAGGTCCGTGGTGTTCGGTGACAGCGTCTGCGCCAGATGCAACAAGTGCAGGCGCACGGTCTGCGTCGCGTCTCGCGCACCGTCCAGATCGATGCGCAGCCGCGCCCACAAATGCTCCCACGCCACGACATGACCCGCGAACAGATCCGTGTAACCGCCTGCGCCGGTGATCGTCCGGGCAGTCTCTTCCTCCGGACCCGCGGCCGCGTTGTCGCGGCCGGTGAACACCGCCACGATCTTCTCCACCGTCACCGGCTCTCCGGCTGTGACGTCGACGATGTACTCGTGACCGATCAATCCGCCTCGATCGATCACTTTCCCCGGCAGGCCGACCGGTTCCCCGCCGCGTCGCAGCGTACTGCGCGTCGCGATCGCCACCGGTACGGCGGATGAGTTGGTCCGCACCGCGAGCAGCACCGAATCGCCGGAAAGGGCTACCGCGTCCTCGATGATCAGGTGCGTGCCAGAGAGAGCGCTATAGCGCTGCACCAAATGGTTGCGCACCCTTCCTTCGATCGCCGAGCGGATTCGCACGGTGCCCGACCAATTCTCGGCGGTGAGCGTCACCTCCAATGCCCCCAGATGCGGGCGGTGCATGGCGACGAAGCGGCGTTGTGACACCGCGGTGATCCGCCCCGAAACGTCGCGGAAGCGGAACCGGCGTACCAGTTCGGCGTGGCGCAGATCCAATTGCTGCTCGTAGGACAGCAATTCGGCGGTGTCGAGGTCGAACCAGTCGCCGCCGTCGATCTGAAAGGTCACCGGGAGCCAGTTCGGCAGATTCACCAGACTCTCGTTGTCGACGACGCGCCCGGCGATCTCGTCGGAGAGTCGGTTGTACACCCCGGCGACGTAAGTACCCGGATAATGGACCGCCCCCGCGACCGTTTCCGGCGCTGCCCCGCGGGTGGCGAAGTAGCCGTTTCCGAGCGTGCACAGAGCCTCGCGCAACTTCTCCTCGGCCGCGTCGTACCCGACGAAGGTGAGCGTCCACGACTCCGGCACGACGGCATCCGCTTCGGCACGCGACAATTCCGCCAGCCGCTCGAGGAAAGCGCGAACCTGTCGCGGTCCGGCGAGCGCGTAGCGGGCAGCGGTGTGCCGGTCGCCAGTCTCTGCGGCGCGCACCACGATGGCGATGCCGTCGGCTTCGACGGCATCGAATGCGTCCTCGTCGGTCAGATCGTCTCCGAGATAGATCGGCGACACCGGGACGGTGAGACGATCGAGGATCCACCGCAACGCGGTGCCCTTGTCCCAGTCCACATCCGGTCGCAGTTCGGTGACGCGACGGCCGTGCGTCACACGCAGGCCCGCCGCGTGTCCGGCCTCGTGTACCGCGGCGATCACCCGCCCGACGTTCTCGGTCGCCACATTGCGGTGATGAACCGCGACCGCGAAGCGCTTGTGCTCCACCAGCGCTCCGGTGATGTCGGCCAATCTCCGGCGTAGTTCACCCGCGGCTTCGGCGAGGGCCCGCTCCGCTCCCGGCATGGCGTCGTGGACATGCCGGGTACCCTCGGGGGCCATCAGTTCGAAGCCGTGGCTACCGGCATACCAGATGCCGTCGACACCGACACGGTCGCGCAGGTCGTCCAGATCACGTCCGCTGATAACCGCGACCGGGCATTGCGTGGCAAGCGTCGTCAGAGCCGCGGCCACGCCGTCGACGGGTTCGGCGGCGGCGGGATCGGCGACGATCTCGGCCACCGTGCCATCGAAATCCAGTAGGACAGCTGGCTTCTCGCCGCCCAGCAGATCCACGATGCGCGACCAGCACGCCATGGCGTCGGGGACCTCCGACATCCGCCGGAAGCCGCCACGCAACCGCACCTGCGCCAGGTCGGCGACAACGAAGTCCGCCCCATGCGCCAGCAGACGATCGACGCCCGCGTGCCGGTCGACGCCGACAACCAGTGCGAAACCTCCGCTGCGGCCGGCCGCCACCCCCGCCTCGGCGTCCTCCACGACCACCGTCCGATCCGGTTCGGCACCCAGCCGCCTGGCTGCCTCGAGCAGCATCGCCGGATCGGGCTTCCCCGGCAGGCCCAGCTTCTCGGCATCGATGCCGTCCACTCGCACGGTGAACAAGTCGGAGACGCCGGCTGCCGTGAGCACTTCCGCGCAGTTACGGCTGGCGGAGAACACACCGGTACGGATGCCCGCCTCGCCGAGGCGCCGCACCAGTGTGACGGTCGATTCGAATACTCGTACTCCTTCGCGCGCGACCAGCGCCAGGAAAAGGTGATCCTTCCGGTTGCCCAGCCCGCATACCGTCTCAGCCGTCTCCGGATCGGACGGTCTCCCCCACGGCAGTGCGATTCCACGTGCGGCGAGGAAGTCGGCAACACCCCGATAACGCGGTTTGCCGTCCACGAAGCGGAGATAGTCGTCCCCGGTGAACGGTGAGCGGTCCTGTCCGGCACCCGCGGGGCGTTGGTTCAAGAACGAATCGAACAATTCCGTCCAGGCCGCGGCGTGCATCGACGCGCTATCGGTGACCACCCCGTCCATATCGAAGATCACCGCGTCGTGCCTGCGCGCGTCAATCGGCGGGACCGCCGTGGCACCCATTCCCACACATACAGCCTGAACGGCCCGAAGCCTCCCGTCTAGGGGCCGAGGTCCCATGGCACTCGACCGATCGGGGACCACCTGCGACGAGATTCGGGACCTACGACTCCTCCGGACGCCACCTCTCGATCCCTACCGTGACGGTATGAACCAGCCACCGTCCGGGGAAACCATCGAGAAGGCCGTATCGCTCGCCGGGCGGGCGCCGTCGCTGCACAACAGCCAACCCTGGCACTGGACATTCGACGGCCGAACCTTGCGTCTGTTCGCGGTAGCCGAACGCATGCTTCCGGCGACGGACACCTCCGGCAGGCAAATGTTGATCAGCTGTGGAATCGCTCTGGATCATCTGCGCGCGGCGATGGCCGCCGCAGGCTGGCGCGTCCACGTTGCCCGCTTCCCCGATCCGAACCGCCGCCAACACCTGGCCAACATCACCTTCGAACCGGCTCCCATCGTCACTGAGGGCGACCGTGCTCGCGCCGACGCCATCCTGCGACGACACACCGACCGGCTGCCGTTCCAGGCGCCTGTCGGATGGCCCGACTTCGAAACCGTTCTACGCTGGACCTTCGATCCCTCCGACGCCACACTCGACGTGCTGGGTGACGACTGCCGCCCCGATCTCGCCCGCGCCTCGAAGATGAGCGCCGCGCTCCGCCGCTACGACGCCGGATACCACGCCGAATTGCGGTGGTGGACCGGGCACACGATCGGCGACGCTGGTGTGCCCAGCGACGCGCTGATCTCCCAAGAGGAACGTCGGCGAGTCGGCGTGGGGCGTGAGTTCCCGACCACCACCACCGGCGACCGGCGCGGCGAGATCACCCAAGACCATTCGATGATTCTGGTGCTGTCCACCGACCGCGACACACCCGCGGAACTGGTTCGCTGCGGTGAGGTGCTGTCCACTGTGTTACTGGAATGCACGCTCGCCGGCTTCGCGACCTGTCCGTTGACCCACCTGACCGAAGTGCCGAGCAGCCGTGCCGTGGTCCGGGAGTTGACCGGACACTCCGGCCTCCCCCAGGTGTTGATCCGCGTCGGTATCGCACCCGAATCGCAGCCGAACGCTCCGGCGACTGCGCGCCGACCGCTCGGTGAGATCCTGGACATGCCCGAACCCGCCCGATAACCGGATCGAGTTCATCCACCGCCCGCGCTCCATCCACCCCGCCGGACCACTGTCGTAGCGGGTCACCGCCGCACGTGCACGCCTTGAATTCGAGCGCGCGCAGAGGCACGTATCCGGCTTTCCGTCCGATGCCCGGCGTACAGCCGGTGTTGCAGGATAGTCGCCCGACGAGCGACCACGTGTTCGCCGCGGAGGGAGGCGGAGTCAATACCCGACGTCGCGGCGGCGAAAACCGGCGACAGCGATCAGCAGCGCGGCCGAAGCGGCCAGGATGATCACGAGTACGGGCGTGGCGGTGACGGGGTGCAGCGGGACTTTCGGAAGGTGGGTGAACGGCGAGGCGTCATCGAACCAGTCCGGCAGATCGAAAGCAGCCGCGAAGAGAAACGCCACGGCGCAGTAGGCGAAGGCGGCCCACGCCACGGCTATAGCCGCTCTCGGAGCCCAGCCGACGCCCAGCGCCGCGACCGCGATCACCGACCAGACCGCTGGTAGGTACACCAGCGCCACACCGGCCATACGCAGCGCCTGTCCGAAATCGGAGATCGTCAACCCATAGGTCAGGCCGATGGCGAAACCGCCGACGGCCAATAGGAGTGCGCCGCCCCCCAAAGCGATGGTGAGATGGCTCGCCAGCCAGCGATATCGGCTGACCGGAGCGGCCAGCAGCGACTCGGCTCGTCCCGCGGTCTCCTCCCCACGCGCGCGCAGCACACTGGCGACGCCGAACGCGGCCGTGAGCAGCGCGACGATCGACACCGTCAGGGACAGATACGAATTCACCGCGTCGGCCGCACCGCCGGGAAGGTAGGCGGCGATCTCGGGGTTGTCGGCGAGATAGTCCTCGATGCTCTCGGTGAACGAGCCGTAGGCAGCTCCCAGCGCGAATACGCCCACGGCCCATCCGGCCAGCGAACCGCGCTGCAATCGCCAGGCCAGACCCAGCGGCGAGCCCAACGCCCAAGACGCCGTCGCGCGCCCTGTGCCGTAGGGAAGGAGTCCGGCACCGAAGTCGCGCCGGTCCAGCAGGGCCAATGCCGAAGCGGTCAGCGCGAGAGACGCGGCGGCGAACAGCAGCACCGTCCACCAGCGGTCGCCGGCGTAGGGGTAGCTGCGCTGGGCCCACCCGATCGGCGATAACCAGGCGACTGCTCCGCTGCCCACATCGCCGATCGCCCGCGCCACGTAGGCGGCCGCCACAGCGAGCCCGACCGCCCCGTAGACGCTGCGCGGATTCTCGAAGATTTGCGCGGCGACGGCGGTGACAGCGGCGAACGTGACACCCACGCCCCCGGCGACCACGCCGAGCAGCAGTGAGCCACCCGCCGGAAGTCCGGTTCCGACAGCGGCGGCGAAGAGCACCAGAACGACGGCGATATCGGCCAACCCCGCCAGTGTCAGCGCGGCGACGGCGGGTGCCCGGCGCCCCACCCGCCCCGAGCGGAGCAATTCCGCTCGCCCGGTCTCCTCGTCCGAGCGAGTATGCCTGCCGACCAGGAACATGTTCATCAACGCGACCACGACCGCCAGATACGCGAGTATCTCGAACACGATTTCACCGCCGATGGTCGTCAGCAATCGCGTGGGACCGCCCATAGCGACGGCAGCCGCGCTGGCACTCACCGTCTCGCGCAGCTGCGCGAGTTTCCGCGGTGTGTCATAGAAGCGCTGACTGCCGACCGACTGGAAGGCGAGCAGCGCGGCGGCACCGAGCACCCAGCACGGTAGCGAGAACCGCTCGCGCCATAGCGCGAAGCGCAGTAGCGTGCCTGCCCCGGAAAGCTCTTCCCGCGGTATCGGCCACGAGATCATGGGGGTGCTCATCGGTTGTCCTCCGCTGAAGAGACCGAAGCGGCGCCGTAGTGGCGGAGGAAAATGTCCTCGAGTGTGGGCGGCGTGCTGGTGAGGCTGCGCACACCGAGATCGGCGAGTACGCGCGTCACGGCGTCGAGGTGGGCGGTATCGACGTCGAACCTGGCCCGTGTGCCGTTGCGGACGAGGTCGTGAACTCCCGTCACCGCGTCCAGAGCCGTCAAGGGCCGGATGGTTTCGACGGTGATCGTGGTGCGAGTCAGATGCCGCAACGCGGACAGGGTGCCGCTCTCCACGGTGCGCCCACGCCGGATGATGCTCACCCGATCGCACAGTGCCTCCACCTCGGACAGGATGTGGCTGGACAGCAGGACGGTCCTGCCCTCGTTCTTCGATTCCGCGATACAGCGCTGGAATTCGGCTTCCTTGAGTGGATCGAGCCCAACGGTCGGTTCATCGAGCAACAGCAGTTCCGCGTCCGACGCCAGCGCCGCGACGAGCGCGACCTTCTGCCGATTGCCCTTCGAGTAGGCACGCGCCTTCTGGTGCGGATCGAGATCGAAGCGCTCCAGCAATTCGGCGCGGCGGCGCTGGTCGATGCCGCCGCGCAGACGGCCCATCAAGTCGATGACCTCGCCGCCGGTGATACCGGGCCAGAGGAGGACTTCACCGGGCACGTAGGCCAATCGCGCGTGCAGAGCGACCGCGTCCGACCACGGGTCACCGCCGAACAGCCGCACTGTCCCGGAATCCGCACGCAGCAGGCCGAGCAGAATACGAATCGTCGTCGTCTTGCCCGAGCCGTTCGGCCCCAGGAAGCCATGGATCTCACCGGTGCCTACGGTCAGATCCAGTCCGTCCAGCGCCGTGGCGGGACCGAACGATTTCCTCAGGCCGGCGATGGTTATCGCGGACTCGGTCATCGCGGCGATCCCTCCTGCAGCTGGGTAGCCGCCGGCCTTGCCACCTCATCGACGTCGGCTGTGTGATCGCTGTCGCGTGGTTGTTGTCGGTACAGCTGCGCGATGTGCTCGTGGCGGCCGGGCCCGGTACCGGTGGTGGCGAGCGCCGCGGTCGCGGCGGCGATGCCCAGGCGCACCGCCTCGGACAACTCGTACCCCCGCGCCAGACCAACCACGACGCCGCCGACCATCGCGTCACCGGCCCCGATACCGCTGCGCACCCGCGCCTGGATCGGGGCGAACCATTCGTGCGATTCCCGCGTCACCACAAGCGCGCCCACGGCGCCGAGGGACAGCAGCACGATCTCCGTCACTCCGGCGGTGATGAGGCCGCGTGCCTGCGCCAACTGTTCGGCGCGGTCGATCAGCGGATGCCCGGCGTAGTCGCCGAGTTCCCGCACGCTCGGTTTGATCAGGTGGACGCCGCGGCGCACGCTGCGCAACGCGTTGCCAGAAGTATCCAGCACCACCCGCACACCGAGGTCGGCGAGGAGATCGGCGAGGATCTGGTAGAAGTCCGCGGAAGCGCCCGGCGGGAGGGTGCCGCTGGCCACGAGATAGTCCGCGCCGAGTGCCGCACGTTCGACCGCGGCCAGGCAGCGATGCTGTTCCGGATCGGTGAGCCGAGGGCCGGGGAAGACGAAGCGATACTGCTCGCCGCTGGAGGTCTCGGTGACCGAGAGACTCTCCCGGGTGGATTCGGCCGTCTGCACCGGTACCGGCGGCACCCCGGTGTCGCGCACCAACTGTTCCAGCAGTCGTCCGTGCGGGCCGCCGGTGGGGAACACCGCTCTCACCTCGACACCAAGTTCGGCCACGGTACGCGCGACGTTGATGCCGCCGCCACCCGGGTCGTAACGTGGTGTCGCGCAGCGCATCTTGTCCGTCGGTACCACCTTGTCCACCCGTGTCGCGAGATCGATCGCTGGGTTCATCGTCAATGTCACGATCCGGCTCACCGAAGCCTCCTCACTGCCGCCCATTCACGACGATTCGATCCCGTCCCGGACGCCCGCCGTCGGGGAACTTGTCTCGGCCCGGTACCGAATACTCTGCGCACTCATCGACGACCGGAGCAGAGTCGACCGCCCTTCGGATGCTGGGACCTAGGTCATCGGGCCGAACTCGGCACCGGATTGTCGACCGAGGGCGCCAAGGTGAACAATGCTTCGTCTTCCTGCGCGAAATGCAGGGTGAGTACGGCGTCCAGTCCGTAGAGCGTGGCACGCAGATCATCGATCTGGTCCGCGCGGATTCCTTGTGGCGCGTCGTCGAGGTGACGGCCGACGCGTCGGATGAGGCGTTCGATTTCGGTGTGCTCTCTGCTCATGGTCACCATCGCCTCCGGATCGCGCAGATAACCGGTCAATGCTGGATACAGTTCCGATTCCTCGGCGTGCTCATGCGGCAGTATGTCGTCGACCAGGAGTTCGAACGCGCCGCGGACCGCGGCATCGGCACCCGGCCCCGGACCGCTCGACAGAGCGTCGGCGGCCTGCCGCACGGACGCGCGTGCGGCCCGCAGTCTGCCGTGCTCACGCGTGAAACGGGCTACCAGCGGCTCGATCGCCGCGGTCGACCGGCCGCGATGTACCCGCACGGCGCGTAGCGCGTTCAGGATCACCGCCACATCGATGCCCTCCTGCAAGAGCGCGCCCGCCGCGGGCATGAGCAGTCCGAAAGCCGCGGCGATCATCGCCGCCAGTGACATCGCCATCCCGGCCGTCGCGCTCTGCACCGCCAAACGATGTGATCGCTGAGCGATCTCCACCGCGTCGGCGAGCCGATCGATGCGGTCGTCCACGATCACCGCGTCGGCGGCCTGTACCGCCGCCGTCGACCCGCGCGAGCCGAGCGCGACACCGACGTCGGCGGCCGCCAGCGCGGGCGCGTCGTTCACCCCGTCGCCGACCATCACCGTCACCCCGTTGTGACGTTCCGCGCGGATGGCCGCGATCTTGTCGGCGGGGTCAGCGTCCGCGACGACCTCGGTGAGCCCGAGCAGGTGTGCCACTTCGGCGGCGTTGTCCACCCGGTCGCCGGTGAGCATGAGCAGCCGTCGCAGACCCGCCGATCGCAGCCGGCGCATGGTGCGTCCGGCGTCCACGCGGATCCGGTCGCGCACCAGCAGTGCGGCCATCGGCTGTTGATCGACGCACACCCACACCACCGCTGCCAGATCCAGCCGCGCCCGCCGCATCGCCGCCCGCGCCCACGGCGCCCGCTGCGCCTGCGCCGGAAGCCGGCCGACCCGCACCACGCGGCCCTCGACCGTCCCGGTCGCCCCCTGCCCCGGTTCTTCCGACACTGCCTGCGCGACCGCCCGCTCTATACCGCGTGCCGCCGCCGCGGCGACGACCGCACGCGCGAGCACATGCGGCGAGAACTCTTCCACCGCCGCCGCCTGGCGTAGCACCTGCTCGGCGCGGACGCCGGGCGCGGTGACGATATCGAGCACCTCCGGCCGTCCGACCGTCACGGTCCCGGTCTTGTCCATCGCCAGGCACCGTGCCCGGCCCAGCGCCTCGAGCGCGGCACCGTCTTTCACCACCACACCGGCCCGCGCTGTCCGCGACATCCCGGCCGTGATCGCGACCGGCACCGCCAGCAGCAGCGGACAAGGCGTCGCCGTGACGACCACCGCCACCGCCCGTACCGGATCCCCCGTGAACAGCCAGGCGCCGCCCGCGACAGCGAGAGCCAGCGGCAGGAACCACACCGCGACGCGATCGGCGAGCCGCACGGTAGGAGCTGCCGCGGCGGCGGCCTGCCGCGCCAGCGTCACGATGCCGGCATAGGTGCTGGCCTCGACCGTCGCCGCGGCTCGGATATCCACGGCCGTGCCCGCGTTGACCACACCGCTGCGCACCTCGATATCCGCCCGGCGCACGACGGGGACCGACTCGCCTGTCAGCGCCGATTCGTCGAAGACTCCCGCTGTGGTGAGGACGCCGTCGACCGGCACCGTCTCACCGGGCAATACCACCACGAGATCCCCGGGCGATATCGCGGTCGCGGCGACGGTCTCGATGCCGTCGTGGCGACGGCGATGCGCCTGGGCCGGGGCCCGGCGCAACAAGGCGGACAGATCGCGTCCGGCGCGGCGTCCCGCGTACGCCTCCAGCACCCGCCCCGTGGCCACCATGAGCGCGATCAGAGCACCGGCGAAGTACTCACCGACGACCACCGCGCCGACCAACGCCACCAAGGCCAGCAGGTCCGCGCCGTAGCGCCGTTTCAGGAGATCCGACAGCACCCATGCCGTCGCGGGAACGAGCGCGGCCACCGTGGCCGCCAGCCACACCAGGTCAGCGGCCTGCGCGCTGACCAGATGTATCGCGAAGCCTGCGGTGACCAGCACAGCTATCACGCAGACCAACGCGAGGGCAGCGACCATCCGCCGCCGCGCGGCACGCGATTCACCGTCGGGCGCCGCGGCGGCGGCCGGTGGATCCGTTGGGTCAGGCAGACGCGGCATGAACTGTCTCCGATCATCTCGTACCCGTGCTACGCCCCGACCGCCATGAGCTACCAATAGCGCCGCTCCGGCTCGGGCAATACGACTCCAGCCTGTCCTTCTGCGGCGGATCACGGCAGGTTCACGGGTCGACGATCATAGGGGAGATGGTCCCGAGCGAATCGGACGAACGACCTTCGCGCTCGGCGCTCACAGCCGACATCGCACCGCACCGTATGCCGGTGCGGGGCAGGCCATTGGACCCTAGGCAGCGCGGGCGGCCCCGACCACGCTGTAGATCAACTCGTCTACCAGAGGGAGTCGTCATGCAAGATGCCTCGGCCCTGCGCACCGCCCTCCACGTCACCCACGAATCCTTCGCGCAGGTGCGTGAGACGCATACCGGGGTGGTGGTGCTGTGCGGAGACCGCGCCTACAAGGCCAAGAAACCGGTCGTCACGGACTTCCTCGATTTCGGCACGCCCGAGAACCGTGAGCGAGCCTGCGTTCGCGAAGTCGAGTTGAACCAGCGCCTGGCACCCGACGTCTATCTCGGTCTGGCCCACCTGACCGACCCCGAAGGCGACGCCCCGGAACCGATCATCGTGATGCGCCGCATGCCCGACGCACTGCGCTTGTCCACCATGCTCACGGACTCTGCCCAGCAGGCGCCTGATCTGTCCGCGCTGGCGGAGACTGTCGCGCGTTTTCACGCGGCGGCACGGCGCGGCGCGGACATCGACCGCGCGGGCACACCGGCGCTGCTGCGACGACGCTGGGACACGCTGTTGCGGCCCCTGCGCGAACACCCTCCAGCGGTAAGCGATCCCGCGCTCCTCACTCGGGCCGAGCACCTGGCGATGCGCTTCATCGACGGCCGCGCCGCCTTGCTGGCACAGCGCATCGCCGAGGGCCGCATCGTCGACGGCCACGGAGATCTGCTCGCCGAGGACATCTTCGTCCTGCCCGATGGCTTCCGTATCCTCGACTGTCTGGATTTCGACGACGAGCTGCGCTGCCTCGACGGACTCGACGACGCGGCGTTCCTGGCGATGGATTTGGAATTTCTCGGGCATACGGAAGAATCCGTCTGTTTCTTGACCGACTACCTGCGCGCGGCAGGCGATTCGCCTCCGCCATCGCTTCGGCATCACTACATCGCCTACCGGGCGACGGTCCGAGCGAAGACCGACAGTATCCGCGCCGAGCAAGGCGATCCCGAAGCCGCGGCGCGCGCCGTGCGACATCTCGCACTCGCCGTCGAGCACCTGGAACAGGGCGCCGTGCGTCTCGCGCTGGTCGGCGGCCTGCCCGGTACCGGGAAGTCCACCGTAGCGGCCCGTTTGGCAGCGGCGACCGGCGCCGTCGCGATCTCCAGCGACAGCGTCCGCGCGGGTCTGCGCGCGACGGGAGCCATCGAGGGCACCGCGGGCTTATACGGCGCGGGTGCCTATCGACGCACGGCGAAGGAATCGGTGTATACGCGAATGCTGGCGCGGGCCAGGGACCTGCTCGCGCACGGCGTCTCGGTCGTCCTCGACGCCAGCTGGACCGACGTCGACCAGCGCGCCCGCGCGGCCACCGTGGGCGACGAGACACGCAGCGATCTGGTATCGCTGCGGTGCGCCTGTCCGCGCGCCATCGCCGCCGAACGACTCTGCGCCAGGCCCCGAGGTGACTCGGACGCGACTCCGGCTATAGCGGACGCTTTGGCGGCTGAGGCGGCACCATGGCCCGAGGCCGTCGAGCTCGACACCACCCGAGCGATCGAGGAATCGGTCGCCGAGGCGCTCAACGCCTGGCGCGGCGCGGCGTTTCCGGCACCGGTCGCTGTCAGCCGTAGTAGGTGAGCCGGTTCAGCGGCAGGCACCTGCTTGCCGGATGGTGACCCAGCCGCGCGCCCCGGCCAGAGGACGAAGGACCTTCACAAAAAGGTCTTCGTCATCGACCGCAGGCAAAACCGGCCCTCGCCCCAGCACACCCACATGTCACAGTCGGACCTGTTCTCCTGGAACATGGAGCGTGATCCGGTCCTGCGCTCGACGATCGTCTCCGTTCTGGTACTCGATACCGAGCCGAATCTGGACCGCCTACTGCGGACGATGGACCTCGGCACTCGGATCGTCCCCAGGCTGCGGCAGCTGCTCGTCGCCGCGCCACTCGGCCTCGCCCCGCCACGGTGGGTGCCCGATCCGGATTTCGATCTGTCCTGGCATGTGCGACGATCCGTGCTGCCGGACCCGGCGGACATGAGCGCGGTGCTCGGATTCGCACGGACCGAGGCCATGACCGGATTCGACCAGGCCCGCCCGCTATGGCGTGCGACGCTGCTCAGCGGTTTGGACGGCACGCGATGCGCCTTGGTGCTGACGGTGCACCACAGCCTCACCGATGGCATCGGCGGCATCCAGATCGCCACAGCGCTGCTCGACTTCGATCGTATGGGCACCGACCATGGTCGTCCGCCGGAGCCGAGAGCCGACTACGCGAGCGCACTGCGCGACATCATGGCGTGGAACTCGGCCGTCGGCTCGGAACTCGTTGTGAGCGGCGTTCGCTCGACGCCGCCGGCGGTACGGCGAGCCCTGCGCGATCCCGTCCGGGCGGTGCGCGATGGTGTCGCGCTGGCCAGTTCGCTCGTCCGCTTGGCCCGGCCGATCACCACGACGCTCTCACCAGTGATGACCAGGCGGGGTCTAGGGCGGCGGGTGTCGGTGCTCGACGTGCCCCTCGAAGGACTGCGCGGCACAGCACGTGCCGCGGGATGTATTTTGAACGATGCCTTCCTGACCTTGAACGATGCCTTCCTGAGCGCCGTGGTGATCGGATTGCGCACATATCACATCAGGCACGGAGTTACGCTCGACCAGCTGCGGGTGACGATGCCGATCAGCCTGTGCGCCCCGGACGATCCGCTCGGCGGCAACCGCATCACCCTCGCTCGTTTCGCCTTACCGGCCGGCATCGCCGCGACCGCGGACCTGATGCGTGCCGTCGACACCGCGGTTTCGGGTTGGCGGCGGGAACCGGCAATTCCGCTGTCCGGTCTCGTCGCGGCCGCACTGAACCGCCTGCCCGCGAGACTGCTCACCGAAATGCTCGAACACGTCGACTTCGTCGCTTCCAACGTTCCTGGTTCCCCGGTGCCGCTCTACATCGCCGGGGCGCGGATCGACCGCATGTACTCCTTCGGCCCCACCATCGGTACCGCCGTCAACGTGACGCTGACCTCGCATGCGGGGACCTGCAACATCGGAATCAACGCCGATACCGCAGCCGTGCCCGACACCGAAACGCTGACCAAGTGCCTCGCCGAAGGATTCGCCACCGTGCTACGACTCGGCAGCGAGCACGCATCGGAATCCGGGGGCGCATCTGCTGGAGCAGTCTCCCGGCCGACGTACAAGCCCCGCCCGACGAGTGTCTAGTGGGGTTCGTCGGCGGCATCCATCACCGAACCGTGAGCAAGAGGTTGTCGCCGCTCCCACCCGCACCATAGACGGTTCGGACCCCGTCGACGTGATCGACGACGCCCGCGTACCCCCGACAGTGCCGAGTCGTGTTCGCAGCGACCGAAACCAATCATCCAGCGGCGGTCGGCCCGAGGGCGGCGCGAGAAGCGGGACTTTTGCCCCTGTCCGGCACCCACCGCGTAGCGCACGCTCGAGAGGTGGCTTCGGTGAAATGCCGGATACCGGCACTGACGACCACTCGTGACGTGGCGGCGTCGCTGTGACCGGCCTGGTCGAAGCGGAGACCGGTCAGCGGATAGACCCGACCGAGCGGATCGATCTGCTGCTGCGCGATCTGCGCGGCAGCCGCAGCGGGCTCACCACGCGCGAGGCCGAACGGCGCCTGATCCACTACGGGCCGAACGTCCTGCGGCGGCGCGGCAGCCGAAGCCCACTGCGTGAGCTGGCACGCCAGTTCAGCCACCCACTCGCGCTGTTGCTGTGGGCTGCGGCCGGGCTCGCGGCCGCGGTCGGCATCGTCCCGGTCGCGATCGCGATCGTCGTCGTCATCATGATCAACGCGGGATTCGCGTTCGCCCAAGAGCGGCACGCCGAGCAAGCGGTGGAAACCCTTGCCGCGTACCTGCCGATGCGAGCGAAGGTCGTGCGCGACGGGCAGGTCGCCGAGGTGGAGGCGACCTGTGTCGTACCGGGCGACGTCCTGGTCATCACCGAAGGTGACCGGATCTGCGCCGACGGACGGCTGCTGGACGGCGGCATCGAGGTCGATCTGTCCGAACTGACCGGGGAATCGATGCCGGTCTACCGCAGCGCCGACGCCGTCGACGCCGAAGTGCCGCTGGCGCAGGCCCGCGAACTGCTCTTCAGCGGCACCTCGTGCACCGAGGGCGAAGCTCGCGCGATCGTCTTCGCCACCGGCATGCACACCGAACTCGGGCGCATCGCGGCATTGTCCGAACGCGTCGAGCGCGACGAAAGTCCCCTCGAACAGCAAGTACGCCGGGTGGCCTGGTTGATCGCGTTGATCTCCGTGCTGCTCGCGGCGGCATTCATCCCGGTCGCGATGCTCGGGGCCGGACTGTCCCCGGTCAACTCCGTGGTCTTCGCCGTAGGACTGCTGGTGGGTAATGTCCCGGAGGGTCTGCTGCCGGTGATCACCCTCGCGTTGGCGATGGGTGTGCGTGACCTGGCGCGCCGCGGCGCGGTGGTCAAACGCCTCAGCGCCGTGGAGACCCTCGGCTCCACCGATGTGATCTGCACCGACAAGACCGGCACCCTCACCGAGAACCGCATGCGGGTCGTCGTGATCGACACCGCAACCGGAGCGCACGACCCCGACGCAGCCTCCGGACCGGAGGATCCCACGCTTGCCCGCGTGGCGGAAACGATGGCGGCCTGCAACAACGCTCGCCTCATCGAGTCCGGTTCCGCCGTCGGTGACCCCATGGAACTGGCACTGCTGGCCGCGGCCTCCACCCTGGGCGAGCAGGTTCGCGCCGACCAACGAGAGCGCTTGCGGCGCCGTCTGTTCCACTTCGACCCGGTCCACAAACGAATGTCGACGGTCGACGCGGACGAGGCCGGGCGGCTGCGCGTGCACACCAAAGGAGCCCCGGAGTCGCTGCTACCGCTGTGCACCGCCGAACTCGGCCCGGACGGCGGTCTCCGACCGCTGAGCGAACAGCGCCGCGCACAACTCAACGAACGCGTCGATTCCCGCGCCCAGCAGGGACTGCGGATGCTGGCCGTCGCCGAGCGCGATCTCGGCGCTTCCGCGGCTCCACAGGACCGGGACCAGGCCGAAAAGGATTTGGTCCTGCTCGGCCTGGTCGCCATGGAGGACCCGCCCCGACCCGGGGTCGCCGAAGCCGTGCGGCTGTGCCACGCGGCGGGCATCCGCATCATCGTCATCACCGGCGACCACGGCCTGACCGCTGCCGCGGTCGCCGACCAGATCGGCATCACGCGTGGACGGCCGAAAGTGATCAGCGGTACCCAACTCGAGCGGATGAGCGAAGCCGATCTCGACCAGCTGCTGGCCGGGCCGACCGAACTCATCTTCGCCCGCTCCTCCCCCGAAGCCAAACTGCGCATCGCCGACGCGCTGCGCGCCGCAGGCCACGTGGTCGCCATGACCGGCGACGGCGTCAACGACGCGCCCGCACTGCGACGCGCGGACATCGGTGTGGCGATGGGCCGTTCGGGCACCGACGTGGCTCGCGAGGCAGCCACGATGGTGCTCACCGACGACAACTTCGCCACCATTACCACGGCCATCCAGGCCGGTCGACGCGTCTACGACAACATCAGGAAGTTCATCTGCTACATCTTCGCCCACACCACGCCGGAGGTGACGCCGCTGCTGGTGTTCGCGCTCTCCGGCGGCGCGGTTCCGCTGCCGCTGACCGTAATGCAACTGCTGGCCTTCGACGTCGGCACCGAGACGCTTCCGGCACTGGCGCTCGGACGAGAAGCAGCCGAGCCCGGCCTGATGCAGCGGCCGCCGCGCCGACGCGGTGAGTCGGTGATCCGTACACCGATGCTGCTGCGCGCGTGGCTGTTCCTCGGCGTGATCGCCGCGGTGCTGGCCATGGCGGGCTTCTTCTTCGTCCTACTGCGGGGTGGCTGGCACCCGGGCGATCCCACCGGACCGGGCACGCCGCTGCACCACACCTACCAACAGGCGACCACCATGACCTTCTTCGGCATGGTCGCCGGCCAGATCGGCACCGCGTTCGCCGCGCGCACCGACCGTGCTTCGCTGCGCTCCATCGGCGTGCTGTCCAATCGCCTGCTGCTGTGGGGAATCGGCTTCGAACTCGCCCTCGCGGCAGTGATCATCTACCTCCCGGTGCTGCAAAATCTGCTCGGGACGGCCGCTCTCAGCCCTGCCATGCTCGCGTTCACACTGCCGTACCCGTTCATCGTGTGGGGAGCCGATGAACTGCGGCGTTGGCTGCTGCGCCGCCACCGGCAGTGACGATGGTCCCCTGTGCCCGGGCACGAGTCCTCTCATCGGAGGGCGTGTCCACGAGGAAGATTTTCGCCATGGACCAGGACAAACACCATATCGCGGTCGTCTACGCGACCGAACAGGGATCCACCCGCGACATCGCCGAGTTCATCGGCACAGAACTGTCGGGTCGCGACGCCATCGTCCAACTCGCCGATATAGACCACGCCCCCGAACTGTCCAACTTCGACACCCTCGTGCTCGGCAGTGCAGTGCACAACATGAAACTCCTGCCCTCCGTCACCGACTATATGCGCGCCCACCGAGACGAGTTGGCGGAAAAGGACGTGTGGCTGTTCAGCGTCGGCCTCGCCCCGGCATTGCGCGGTCCGATCGGCCGCCGCCTAGGGCGATTGGTCCCGAGGAAGATCGCGGAACTGCGCGACTCGGTCAAGGCACACGACTACCGCGCATTCCCCGGACGGTACGACAGCGACGGCATCTCCCTACGGACCCGCATGCTCTACCGACTGCTCGGCAAAGGCCACTACGGGGATCTGCGTGACTGGGCGGCGGTCCGCTCATGGACCGACGCCATCGCCCGCAGTCTCCGGCTCCCATCAGCTCGTTCCACCACCATCACCCCGTGACAAACGCACCCGGTGACTCCCGCCCCACCCTGCTGGATGGCACCCGACGATCCATCGAACATTCCCGCTCGGCAGGATCGCGGGCATCCGCCTCGCCGCTCACTGGTCGGTGCTGGTCACGTTGGGCCTGTCCACCTGGGGTTCTGGGCTCGTACCTGACGGGCACCGCGGCCACTGCCGTCGTGTGGGCCACAGCCGTCATCGGGGCCATCGCGTTCTGCGCGGCGCTGCTCGCCCACGAGCCGGCCCATTCGATCGTCGCCCGGCGCAGTCGTGTTCGCGTCGACGTGATCGTGTTGTAGCTGCTCGGCGGTGTCTCGATCTTCTGCCCGGGGCGCCGCTCGACAGCGGCCGTGTACTGCGTGCGGTGATCTGGCGGCGCACTGGTGACCGTTTGTGCGCTGCGACCTCGGCCGCCCGCAGTGGACAATTCCTCGGCACGGTCTTGCTGATGATCGGTATCGCGAACTCGTGCTGTTCGCGCACCTGGATGGGCTGTGGCTGATGCTGCTGGGTTGGTTCCTGCAGTCGGCGGCGCATGCCGAACCCACCACCGCCGAGCTATGTCACCGGCTGGGCGAGGGCCGGGTTGGTGACGCGATGACTTCGCATCCGATAGCGATACCGGCCGCCGCGCTGCTGCGGTCGGACGCGAACGGCCAGTGGGCATCGAGTGTCCGGTCCGCTATGCCGAGTGGTGGCGACGACGGGAGCCAATGCGCGTCACAAGGGGACCTTCGGCCGTGGTGAACGCGCATGATGTTGAGCCAAGCTGACTACACGCGACGTTGGAATTCCGATTGATCGGAGCCGTTATGGGCGACTATGTGGCAGACCTCGCCGATCTGCGGCTGGCGGATGCCGACCGTGCAGGGGGCAAGGGCGCGAATCTCGGCGAGCTGGTGGCGGCGCATCTGCCGGTGCCGGCAGGGTACGTGATCCTCAAATCGTGTTACGAGGAGGTGATCATCCACGGTCCGCACGGCTCCGAACTCGACACCTTGCACGACGAGGCGCTGCAAGCGGCCTCGCAGAGCGCTCGCTCCGACGATGCAGGACTCGATGAACTGTGCACCCGGATGCGCAAGCTCGTGCACCAGACCCCGATGGCGGCAGCAGTGCGCGACGCCGTGCTCGCCGCCTACCACCGGCTCGGCGATTCCGTTCCGGTCGCGGTGCGCTCATCCGCCGTCGGCGAAGACAGTGCGACCGCCTCCTTCGCGGGAATGAACCTGTCGCGCACCAATATCCGCGGCGACGACCGGCTCATACATGCTGTCGTCGACTGCTGGGCGTCGCTGTTCACCCCGCGCGTACTCACCTATCGCGCCCGCCGCCGGATGCACGAACGCCCGGATATCGCGGTGGTGGTGCAACGGATGGTCGCAGCCCGCAGATCGGGCGTGGCGTTCACCGCGGACCCGGCGACCGGCCGCCGCGATCGCGTGGTGATAGAGGCGGCGCGCGGACAAGGCGAGGTGGTGGTTTCCGGCGCCACCGAGCCCGACACCTACATGCTCGACGCCAAGGGGCCAACGCTGATCGCCGCTCGGTCGGGCCATCAGGCATACGCCATCGTGCCCGGCCCCGACGGCGACCAGCAGATCCGGCTGAGCGACGAGGAGGCGGCGGGCCAGGTACTCGACGAGGACGAGGCTGTGGCTGTTGCCCGGACGGCCTTACAAGTACAACAGCTGCACGGGGGCCGTCCGCAAGATGTCGAATGGGCCTTCGACGACGAGCGCCTGTGGCTGGTCCAGGCCCGGCCCATCACCACACTGACCGGCCGCCCCGATGGAAAGCCCGCGGCGCCTGCGGGAGCCCCGGCCCAGGTCCTGCTACGTGGCCTCGCCGCCGCTCCGGGACGAGCCAGCGGCGCCGTACGCATTCTGCGGTCACCATCGGAGGGCTCGGCACTGCAGGCCGGCGAGGTCCTCGTCGCGAGTATGACCAATCCCGACTGGCTGCCCACCATCTCCCGAGCATCCGCCCTGGTCACCGACAGCGGCGGGATGACATGCCACGCCGCGATCGTCGCGCGCGAACTCGGCGTGCCCTGCGTGGTCGGCACCCGCACAGCAACCACTACCCTCACCGAGGGCGCCGTCGTCACCGTCGACGGATCCACGGGCCAGATCCGGACCGGGCGATCGGAACCGGTGCGGACCGAACCTCGCCCGTCGGCGCCGACCGCCGCGGCGGAACCGACCGCGACCCGCATCTACGTCAACCTCGCACTACCCGATGCCGCCGAACGAGTCGCGGCCACCGACGTCGACGGCGTCGGATTGCTGCGCGCGGAAACGCTGATCACTCAGGCACTCGACGGACGCCATCCGCGGGATCTGATAGCTCGGGGTGAGAAGGACCTCTTCGTCAAACGTCTGTCCGAGCCCTTGCAGAGGATCGCTACGGCATTCGCCCCGCGGCCGGTGATCTATCGGGCTACCGATCTGCGGACCAACGAATTCCGTGACCTCGCAGGGGGCACGGTCTACGAACCGGACGAACGCAATCCGATGATCGGGTACCGCGGCTGCTATCGCTACATCCGTGAACCGGAGGTGTTCGCGCTCGAGCTCACCGCGCTCGCACTCGTCCGTGAGAAGACGCCGAATCTGCACCTGATGATCCCGTTCGTGCGCACCCGGTGGGAGCTGGAAGCCTGCCTCGACCTCATCGACGGCAGCCCGCTGGGCGACCAGCGTGGACTGCACCGCTGGGTGATGGCGGAAGTGCCCTCGGTGGTGCACTGGCTGCCCGCATACGTGGGTCTGGGCATCGACGGCGTCTCCATCGGTAGCAACGACCTCACCCAGCTGATGCTCGGCGTCGACCGTGACTCCACCACGTGCGCCGAACTGTTCGACGAATCCGACCCCGCCGTACTCGACGCGATCGGCAAGATCATCGAGACGGCCCGGCGGCTGAAGATCACGTCCTCGCTGTGCGGACAGGCGCCCTCGACGCGCCCGGAGTTCGCCGAATACCTGGTGCGAATGGGCATCACCTCGATATCGGTGACACCGGACGTCGTGCCCGTCGCCCGCCGGACGATCGCCGCCGCCGAGCGGCGAGTTCTGCTCGAGCAAGCGCTCGCCACGCGCGAGGCTCCGCACCGGGGATAATCAGCCGATATACGACCGGTCCGACCTACCGGGTCAGCGCTGACGCACGACGAGGATGGGGCACTCCACCGAATGCAGCAAAGCCGCGCTGGTGGAACCGAGCAACATGCCGGTGAACCCACCGCGGCCGTGGCTGCCCACCACGAGCAGCTGAGCGTCCTCCGATTGATCGAGCAAGGACCGAACCGGCCTGTCGCGCACCAGCACACGTCGCACCGCGACATCCGGATAGCGTTCGCCGAAGCCCGCGAGATTCTCCGCCAGCAGCGCGTCCTCGCGTTCCCGCACAGCGTCCCACCCGGGAACGAGGTCGATCCCGCTCGAATCGCTCCATGTGTGCAGCGCGATCAGACCGACCTTGCGCCGCGATGCCTCCTCGAAGGCGAGTTCGACGGCGGGCACGCTGTTGGTGGTGCCATCCACCCCCACCAGAACGGGTTTCCCCGAGGTAAGGGGATCGGTCGCCGACGTCGAGCGCACGACCGCGACCGGGCAGTGCGCGTGCCTGGTCATCGCGGCGCTCACCGAACCGAGCAATTCTCGCCGGAACGCGCCGAGACCGCGGCTGCCGACGACCAGAGTTCGCGCGCGCCCGGACCGGTCGATCAGGTCCGGAATGATCGGTGCGACGGTCAACTCGGTGCTGATCGTCAGCGCCTCGCCCGCCGCTGTCGTCCTGGCCACGCGCGCGGCTTCTGTGAGCACTCGTTCGCCGTCCTTGCGCAGCCACTCCACATCGGCCTCCGTGAGGGTCGCGCCCACGCCGTATCCGGGCCGCACGGACACGGAGGTGACGATGTGCAGCCGGGCGCGATGCAGCGCGGCGTCGGCCGCCGCCCATGCCGCCGCGTGATACGAGGTTGCCGAACCGTCGACGGCGACCACGATCGGCCGATCGGTCGGTGCGGCAGTTCCGGTCGAGTGCTCCGTCATCGCGTTCTCCTCGGTCTCAGGTCGGTCGTCGCATATCCGTACCAATCGGTTTGTTCAGCTGGCTCGCATCACGCCTCTCGACCGCGTTCGATCATGGCTCCGAGGAATCGAGCGGCTGCACCACCTCGGCGAGCGGGCGGCGGGGCGTGGGCGGAACCGGGTCAGCGCTCGTGATCGCGTAACCGGTCCGGATGATGATTTGCGGATATCCGGTGTCGTCCAGAACGTCGGCGCGAATGCGTCTCCTCGTGTCGGCCAACTCCATCGGCTCGGTCAGCGGGCAGGTCGCAAGCCCTAGTGTCGTGGCGGTCAACAGCACCGCGCTCGCGGCCTCCCCGGCGCGCAGCTGGGACAATCGGTCGTCACTGCTGGTGCTCAGCAGCAGCATCCGGTCGGCGGTATCGATGTCGCGCACCACAGCCTGTGGTAATCCCGGGTTCGAGAAAGGACGCACGGTGGGATCGGCCCCGGTCAGCACCGCATTGCGCGCGGGCACACCTTGTGGCGCCGCGTGTCTGCCGCTCCACTGCGCCAGTTCGGCACCGTAGGAGACGTCACGAGCGTGCTGCCAGGCCGCCTGTTCGAACGCGCGCAGCAACTGGGTCCGAGCCGGTTCGGCGTCGACGTCGCGCACGAGCACGCCGGTGGCCAGTCCGGCGTCGATCATGGCCGTGAGATGCGCCGCCGGAACTTCCCACGAGCTGAAGCGGCGGCGATCCGTGCTGCGCCTGCTGATGGCGCGGGCCGACTCCACGTCCTCGGGACTGCTGGCGATGGGACGGAATTCGATCGACGCCAGGTGTTCGGGCGCGGCCGGATTCGGTAGCCGATGGATCGTGGTCTCCCACCCCTCCGCGCGAGCGGCGACTCGGAAATGATGCAAAGCCGCACCACAACTGAGCAGCAGATCGCGTCCGTCGGGATCGGTGTGCGGCAGCCTCCGGCTCTCGTCGGCGTACAGGTGCACTGTCTCATGTCCGAGCCGCCACAGCCATGGCTGGGTGTTGTGCACCGATGGCGCCCGAGACGCCAGCGCCAACGCGGATCGAAGTGTCTCGGGGTCGGGGTGTGTTCTCGGCATCGCTGGCCCTCTCATCGGGAGTCGTCCGGTAGGCCCAGAACCTGACCGGCGGTGGCGCCACCGTCGAGCACGAATTCCGAGCCGGTCGAGTAGGTGGCCTCGGTGACCAGGAATCGCACCATCGCGGCCACCTCCTCCGGCTCACCGAAGCGGGCCAGCGGCTGGTTCGCGGCGACGGATTCGTCCAGTGCCGCCGTCATCGGTGTGTGAACAGGGCCCGGGTGAATCAAGCACACGCGAACGTTCGCGCGCCCCAGTTCCAGGGCGGCGGCCTTGGTCAGGCCGCGCAAACCCCATTTGCTCGCGACATAGGCGCCGACACCCGCGTAGCCGATGAGCCCGGCGGTGGAGGAGATGTTGACGATGACGCCACCGCCCGCGGCTCGCAGGCGCGGCGCGGCCAGATGCATACCCAGCCAGGCGCCGTAGAGGTTGACGTCGACCACATGCCGAAACATCGCGGGAGATTCGGACTCGACGTCGCCGAAGTCGACGATTCCCGCGTTGTTGATCAATACCGCCAGCGGACCGAACTCCGCCTCGGCATCGTCGAGGACAGCGCGCCAGCACGCCTCGTCGGTCACATCCAGCCTGCGGAAGATCACGCCCGAGCCGAGTGCCGCCGCCAGAGCAGTGCCCTCGCCTTCGAGCAGATCGCCGATGACGACTGAAATCTGCTCCTTCGCCAGAGCGGCCACCACGGATGCGCCGATACCGCGCGCGCCGCCGGTGACGAGGGCGCTTCTCCTGATGAATTCACCCATGACGATCAATCACCTTTCGACGGGTGTCGTCCGCTTTTGTCGACTGTGATTCAGCATCGCGCGAACCAGCGACGCAGGTGACGGCCGAAGGTCACCGAATGCCGGGTCCTCTGGCCACGATCGGCTCGGCTGTGTCCACCGGCCCGGTCGTCGAAGCTGTCGACATCGCCGGGCCTTCCCGCGCGGGAACGTGCGGTCCGGACGGTGCTGCGATGAAACCAGCGCTGCCTGTGACCATCGCGCCAACCCCGCCGTCGGTCGAAACATCGGACGTCTGCCCCACGCGAGTAGGTAGAATTCTGGTGCAGTCAGGCGCGAACAGATGCAGACTCGGGAGCAGCGGATAGGCCAGTATCCGGGAGCAGTCGAGATGACCGAATGACCGACGGCACGCCGATGGGCGGCACGTATTCGGTGCGGGATACGCTTTCGCAGTTGCGGCTGCGGGAGCTGCTCGGTGAGGTCAAGGACCGGATCGAGCAGATCATCGATGCCC
>NZ_JBSGDA010000025.1:0-108125 GCF_053602135.1 Nocardia sp. NPDC004573 | reverse complement strand
TCGGTCCTCCCTGGCTCGGATATCAGCCAGGGTCACCGACCAGGTGGTCCATTTTGAGTTGCCGCGCAGTGATCAGTTTTCACGTTCCGCCGACATACCGTAGTTATCAGGCAATATCTCGTCTACGGCAGATCGTGGCGCATGACGCTCGGCCGTATCGGACAGAATTTTCGGTGCCTGGGGGCTGCTCGTAGATGCTGCAGAGCAGAACATAGAACATCACCTTGTGACACCGGTCACTGATGGAACCTGGTGTGCCGCAGCATCGTCCAAGAGCAGTGAAGGAGATACCTTCAACCAACGGAGGGGACGACATGCGAACCATTTCGGCCGGGCGGCGACTTGTCACAACAATCGCGCTGACGGCTGCGTGCATCGCGGGCGCATCGACAGCCGGGGTCGGCATCGCACAGGCGGAGATACCGACGCTTGCGGCCGAACCCGTAGACGCGGCACACCCGCACTGGCAGTTCGAACTCACCGCCAAGTGGACCGTGACATTGTCCTGCTACTTCGAGAATCTGGACCGGACCGACGCCACCGGCCCAGAGAAGTACACCGGGACGGGTAAGACCAAGGACGCGGAGAAAGACGCCTGGAACAAGGCGCAAGCGGCTGCGCCCAAGGGGCGGAAGGTCAAGCACTGCCGCGTCGAGAGCTCATCGAAGAAATAGCAGGAAGGTTGGACGTGGACGACGACGAACGCCAAGTGTGGGAGTTCGCGGTAGGACTCGGGTTGCCGGACGCGACCGGGCCCGGCGCCCTCGACGGCGAGGGAATCCACCCCGTTGCACTGGCGCTCGAGGAGAGCACCCACCGCATCCGCGGGGTGAACCGTATCCCATGCTTCACCAGCTTCGGACCGGTCACCGCGGTCGATGAGTTCGCTCAGCGCGCGTGGGGCGACGCATACGACCCGGCGCGCGTCCCAGTGGAATGCCGTCTTGCCGTCTATGTGACCGATGACGAGCTCGACGAACTGGTGTCCGCGATCGTCGAGGATCTCGGCATCGATCAGGACGGATACTCGGTGGTAGTCGGCCGGAAGGTCACCGTCGGCCTGCGGGCCATCTCACTGGAGTCGCCGGAGAACAGCTTCTACCAACACCTCGTGGGCCAATACCGGGATCAACCCACCACGGATTGACTCCGTTCCGGAAGCGCCCAGGTGACGAGGACTACCAACCGGTCCTAGAGCTACATCCCGCGGATGATCAAGCCATTCGCGTAGCGCAGCGGCGTCTGTGCGGCGAGGCCCGTCGCTCCGCGTGAGCGACGGGCCTCGTCGGCCTCCAGGCCGTCCTCGCTTCCCTCGGCGGCTCGACACGCTTCTTGGACAACGCGATGCGCTGGAATTCTGCGCCTTCGGCGCCGGGTGTCGAGTGTCCGAAAACCGAACGATTCTCGAACAGAGTTCAGAAAACAATCGGCTCAGATCGAATGCTCAGCGCGGACAGGTCGGGTTCAGTACCGTCGCGTTCGTGTCTGAGGGGGAGAAGCCCGCGCGCCGCGGGCCGGTCGAATTGCGATGGCGCTCGGTTGGTCTCATGGTGGGCGGGGCCGGCGTAGCCGGGTTCGGCGTGGCGGCGTTGTCGGGAGTGACCACGAGTTTTTCCCAGCCTCTCGCCACCATCCTCGCTGGCGCAGGAGCACTCGGTGCGGGCGCCTTGGCCTATCTCAACGGGCAACGTACCCGGGAACTTGACGCGGCCCATCACCAGGCCGACACGGACCGCGAGCGAGAACGGCATCAACTTGACTCCCGTCGCACGCGGGAATCGGCGTTGCGTGACCGCTACACCGTCGTAGCCGCGCAAATCGCCCACGACTCTGCCGCAATCCGCCAAGCCGGGATCTACGCGCTGACCGCGCTCGCCGATGACTGGCACGCCTTCGGAGAGGAGGATGAACGCCAGGTCTGCATCGATCTGCTCCAGTGGTACCTGCGTGTCCCGTTCCCTGTCGGGGACGATCCGGAGAGACCAGATCTGTCCGAACGCGAGATCCGACAGACCATCGTCGGCATCCTCTCCCAACGCCGCGAACGCCCAGACAACGACCCGAGGTCCTGGAAGTCCACCACCATCCGTTTGAACCAGGTCTCGCTCCCGGGGTGCAATCTCAGCGGCTTGGATCTCGCCGGTCTGAATTTGCACAGCACGAACTTGACCGGGGCGTTCCTGACTCAGGCGAACCTGAACGGCGCGTACCTGGGTGGCGCGAAGCTGGTCGGCGCGGAGCTGAACTTCGCGAAGCTACGCGGCGCGAAACTGTACACCGCCGACCTGAACGGTGCGAATCTGGAATACGCGACGCTAACAGGCGCAGAGCTGGCCAACGCAAACCTGGTTGGCGCGAAGCTACGCGGCGCGAAACTGGTCAACGCCGACCTCTCCCACGCGAACCTGACTGGTGCGGACCTGAACGGTGTGGACCTGACCGGGGCGAATTTGTACACCGCCAATCTGACCGACGCGAACCTGGCCGGTGCAAACGTGATCCGCGCCAACCTGACCGGGGCGAACGTCACCAACGCACACTTGGTGACGAGCTTCCACAACGGCCAGACCCGATGGCCCGAAGGGTTTCCCTGACCCCGCATACAGTTGTTCGGAAAATGATCGTTTTACAACACCTCCACTACCGCCAGCTTCGATATCACCGACGCTCCTGGGGCGAAGCCGCGTGGTGTCGGTTGCGCATGAGAATCTGTTGGGCACCAAGAGATCGTTGAGGAGCGTATCTGTGGCCAGTGGGTTCGAAATCAACCATGAAGGCATACGCCGAATGGCCCGCGAAATCGAGAAGGAGTTCGCGAAGTACCCCGTGCGCGTCCCGCTACAGACGACCGTGGATGGTATCCACCCTGCTGTCGCGAACGTGACCAACTACAACGGTCCAATCGTCACGGTCAACGGCAACCACGCCCAGATCGCCTGGAACAACAGCACCGTGAACCAGGGACAGGCCCGAAACGACCAGGTCGCCCCCGGCTACGAAAAACTGGCAACGACTCTCGCCGAGCTGCTCGCAGGATTGCCCTCCTTCCCCCTCACGGACGAGGACTCCGCCGAAGTTCGCGCCAACGCGGAGACCGTGCTCGCCGAAGTAGTCAACGAAGAGCCCGACAAGGGCATCATCAAGCGTGGGGTGACGATGATCAAAGGCTTCTCCCCTATCGCGGCAGGCATCTCAGATGCCGCGACCGAGGAAGGCGCCGAAGTCGCCCGCGATTTCATTCACGCCCTGGGAGAGGCCCTTCCCTTCTGAGGCGTGGGGCGGGTATCCGACCATGCCGTACGAGCGGTAGCGATCGTTTCTGAACACTTTTTCCGCACCGGCGTCTGCTCACCCACCGCTGGGGAAGAGCTCGCGGTTGAGGAGAGATTGAAACTGCCCCCACTTGTCCGCCCGGCTGGATTCCATGGCGACGAGCACCAAGCCTTCGATCGAATCGCGAGTGAGTCCGTCGATCAGCGCGTCGGTGACGACCTCAATCCAGTCGGGGGGAACATCGTATGGCGCTGTGGTGCGGGGGTTCTCCCACTCGCACCAGACCATGTTGAACCAGCCCCACACCTCGCTACGCTCCGTACTGGTCTGCCTGGCCTGCTCTTCTGCCTTCTGGGCAGCCGACCAGCGTTCAAACAGCGCTTGGTCGAAGTTATCGCCCACCCCGAACGCAGCGTCGAACCACGTTTGCCACGCATCTCCATCGAATTCAACCTGGGGTTCGAATACCTTCCTGACTGCTCTGCCCTCGTCGACCTCGGTCACGGGACCAGCTTCGTCGCTTTGACCGGAACCTCCCACCGGTTCGTCCATGAGGTCGGCGGCGATGATCTCGGCAGCCCGGGCCCGTGACTTCTGCACCCGTTTCCAGCAGCAACCGCAGAAGTACTTCCAGGTGTCGCGAGCGCGCGATCCCATGGCGACCTCGATCAGCTCCTCGAAGTCGTGGAGAGTGAGTCCGGCCGCCATCAGGCTGTTCACTGATTTCAGCCAGCCCGGCGGCAACGCAACGCGTTCACCGCCGATGGTCCAGGCATCCCAGAGCGCACGAAACTCGTTCCCTACCTGACGACTCGCCTCGAACGCGGCTGTCCGCTCAGCCGCCGCCACGTTCATTGCCTGCGCCCATCGAAGGGCGTCATCAGCGACGTCCTCGACGAGTGGCTGGTCCGGCACGGTCGACGTCTTGCCTGAATTGCAGTCGGCACACGCGGCCACCAAGTTGCTGGGGTCATCACCCCCGCCGAGCGACACCGGGACGACATGGTCGACAGTGAGCGGCGACGTCTCCGCCTTCGCTCCGCAGTATCGGCAGGTGTAGTTGTCGCGGCGCAGTACCTCGAAGCGGACGCGCTTGGTGACGGCCATGGCGGTACTCCTTCATCAGCGCCAGTAAGACCCAGCGTGCAACAGCATTGGCCACAAGTTTGCGCGTACCACCGTCATATCCACGACGAGTATCGGTTTCCGAACGTTCGGCACTCGGCACCGACGTGGTCGGGGCCGACGCACTTCGATCAGTTGTTCGTGGACAGATCCGGCAGGTCGAACTCGTCCCGCGCTGTCTCGCCACTGCGTGGTTTCAGCTCCCGAAGCACCAGCGCCGCGTTGGGCATGGGCGGGCGCACCGCCAGCATGAAAGTCCCGGTCACGAAGATGGAGACCATCAAGCAGAACCCGGGCACTGCGGCGACGAGCACCGACACGGCGTCGCTGATCTGGTGCGGGTGGCCGCCGGAGTGCAATCCGTTGCCGCATCCGGCGAGGAGAACCCCGGCCCCGGCGACGGCCTCGAACAGCCACCGGGCCCAGTTCGGATACCAGCCGGGTGTCATCCTCACCCGGCAGTAGAGGGCCTGGATGGTGACCGCGGTGACGGCGACAGGCCACACGGCGGCCTCCCACGCCGATGCGCCCGCCAGGCGGGCCCATTCGATTCCGAACGTCGCGAACGCCGCGTAGGCGGCGACGGCGATGAACGCGAAGGCCGTCATCGCCGGGGCCGACGTGGCGTACTGGTGAGTCCGGCGCTGCCGCAGCTCTTCGCTGGATGGGTGGAACGCCGAAAGCCCTGCTGTTTCAGTCACGTTGGTGCCCCCTGGTGAGTTTGGACGTGGAGCACCAGTGTGAGCGCGGACACCGACACGACGGAGTCATTCCCCCTCAAGACCGCCGGCCTCTCTCGGGGATGGAATCATTCTCCGCTGTTCTCGCCTCGCACGGCATCGGCACTCACCATGAGAGATTGATTATCCCCAGATTGTCAGCGACGCCACTTTGGGTGAGGGTGGCTTTGGAGTAGCGCTCTTCCGCTTCGATTCGTCGGCCTTCGATCTCGTGGCGGTCAGTCCGTGCCTGATCGAAGGCGCGCTGCGCCGCACGTAGAGCGCTTGCGGAGGCATCAATTTGGTCTTGGCGATGGTCGGGGTCATCTATCAGGCGGCTGTGTGTCTGCCGTGCGTCCTCGAGCTGTCGCCGGGCGGCCTCCACGGCGGCGTCTGCCGCCTCCGATCTCTCTACCAAACCTTGCCACTCGTTGTACGCATCCTGCGTAGTCTGAACGGCTTCATCGAACCATTTTCGTTGCTTGCCGCGCAGGTCATTCCGTGTCTTCAAGCGTGCGGACATCCCTGCCTCGTCGATAGCGTTGGCATACAGTTTCTCCAGTCTTTGGAGGCCGAGCGCGCGAGACAGAGTTCGCCAGGTGGACTCGGACGGCAAGCTCTTCCCGGAGACGGCCGCATACGCGGTTGAGCGGGGCAAGTCCGTTTCCTTCGCGATCTGCCCTATCGACTTTCCCGACTCTGCTGCGGCGTCTTTGACCGCTGATGCGAGCATTTCGACGGCCGTCTTAGGCTCCGGGCTCTCGGCAGTCGAACTCCGGCGTGGCCGAGGCTGCCTACCTGCGAGTGCCCTTTGCTCGGCAACTCCCTCGGTCCAGTGGAGTTGCGCGGCTTTTTCGGCAGAGTCATCGGCGATCGTCTTCGCGATCGTCGTAGCGACATGGCGGCTCGGCATACGCGGGCCGGTCAACGCCTTGTAGACCGCCTGGTGCGATAGATCGGTCTCCTGGGCGATGCGGGCGACTGCCCAGTCCCCGTTCCGCAGCACCAGGTCCTGCATGAACAGGAAGAAGTCCAGCCGCTTCCCACTGGGAAGGTCGGGGATCTTCAGCGCCTTCTTGGCCACTCATACCTCCGCGTATCTACCGCACAAACTGCCTAATATGCACTTTTTATCAACTATACATAACCCACGCATGATGACCTGTCTATGTAGCTTGAACTGCACATATCTTCTGATGCAGCCTGGATTTGTCCAGCCGTCCAAGGAGAAGTCTTGGGCATTGTTGCCAGAGGAGTGAAAGTGGCAGAGACCGGAAAGAGTCCGCAGAACGGTGCCAGGCGTTCCGAGAATCGGCGGGTGTCGGCATGGACCGCCATGCGCGAGGACGTAGCGGCCGGTGTGATCGCAGGGCTTGCCGTCGCGCTGATCGGCTGGGCCACGGGGGAGGTTGTGGACCACGCGACGGTCGGAGTCGCGAAGACCGAGAACGGCTACTCCCTCGAAGTCGGATGGGAGAACTGACCCGAAGATACGAACAGATAGCAGAACAGCCCCGGAGTCACTCCGGGGCTGTTCTGCTATCTGGGACGTTCAGACGTCCTCGACTCGGATCGTGGCGACGGTGAAGTACCGCACCGCGCCGGAGCTGGTGGTCTTGCGCCGCCACTCGCCGGTGCGGGTGTAGCCGGCGGCGGTGAGCGCGGCGTCGAGCGCATCGAGACTGCCCGGGGCGTCCGGGGCGGCGGGAACGGATTCCCACCGGCAGCTGACGTGGCGGCCGTAGACGCTGCCGTCGTCGCTGTAGAACAACTCGCAGGAGTACAGGTCGGCGACCGCACCAACGGGATCGTCGAGGCGGGCGATGACGTGCAGATCCACGGCTTCGGTATCGGTCACCGCTGGACCCCCGAGGTGTGGACCGGCCGCCGTGCTGCAGAACGGGCTGGGGCAGGGGAGGCGGCTTGCGCGACACGGTCGGGCCGGCTCGCGCAGCTGCGTCCCGAGCGGGGGCTGCGGTCGGCGGCTGCGGCCTGGCGCTGGGCGATCGCGTCGTCACGGGCGGCGACAATGTTGGCGGTCTTGTCCCTCCACTGCTGGCGGCGAGCGGCAGCGCCGCGGCCGAGTTCCCCGGCCTGGCGGGCGCGGTCATCGACGAGAGCCCGGATCCGCTGCTGTACCACCGGATCCACGCCCGCGCGGGCCAGCGCCTTACCCAGCTCGGTGCGTTTGATCGTGTACTGCTGGCGGTCCAGATCCACGCTGGTGCCCGGCGATCCGGTGGCCACGCTGTACAGGGAATCGGTCATCGAGGACACCTCGAACCGCAGCCGCTGGTCCTCGCGGCTGTGCGGGGCGGCGGTGCTGGAGGCGTCGACCAGCTCGGTGATCTGCCAGCGTGTTCTGTTCGACAGGTCCGCAGCGGGCTCGGCGGTGCGCGCGAAATCGAGGCTGGCCTTGGTGCGCTCATCCGCCCACAGCAGCTCCGGCAGCTTCTTGTGCCCGACGATGACTCCGGCGTCGATGTCCTCGATCGTGCACACGATCTGCGCGCGCTCCATCGAGGTGAGCCCTTTGCCGTGGCGGGCCTGGTCGAGCAGCTGGTCGCGCTGGGTGGCCATGCGGGTGATCTGCAGGTTGGTGTCGTCGGTGATCGCGCCGACGACCGCGCCGAGGCGAGCCTGTTCCTCGGAGGTGAGATGGCCTTCGGCGAGGTAGTCGGCCATGCTGCGCAGCTCGGCAGCGTCGTCGGCGTATTCCATCAGCGCTTCCTGGAATTGTTCGCGGTTGACGTAGCCGGGCCACACCGCGAAATCCACCGCCTGGCCCGCCTGGATGGCGCGGCCGACCTCGCGGACACGCTCTTGGTCGGCGTCGGTCAGCACCGAGATCTGCTTGCCGACCTCGCGCGCGGCTTTGGGGTTGTTCGCGAACAACGCCAGCAGCGCCGCCACCCGGCCGCGGGCTTCCTCACCCGGATCGACGACCACCGGGCTGGTGAGCAGATCCACCCGGGAGGTTTCCCCGCGCAGGTAATCCACCACGAACTCCACCCGGGCGCGGTCCTCGGCGGTGAGGCGGGCGGCGGCCAGGTCGACGTCGAGCTGCTCGCGGCGCCGGGCTTGGCTGACCCGATGCTCATCGGGATCCAGCGGATCGACCTCGGGCCCGCGCCACGCCATCACCGCTTGGGTCGCGGCTTCCTTCGCGGCTTCGGACATGGGCAGTGCGGCCACGATGTCGATCGCGGCGGACTCGCGATCCCACACGCTGGCCGCTTCGGCGTAGCGCTGGAAGTGTTCGGCTTCGAAGTTCGGGTCGATGCTGACTGTGAGGTCGTAGGGGTCGATGAGCACGCCCCAGCTCAGGGCGTAGGAGTTGGTGAGTTCGTCGAGGCGCTGGGCTGCCAGCTCGGAATCGGAGGACCACACCAGAGCATCGGCCAGCGAGGCGACCATGGCGGTCCGGTTCTGCCACGGAATCGCCTCCAAGCGCGTCTCGGCCTGGGACATCGCTTCGCGGATTTTCGGTTCCAGCTCCCAATCGGCGTCCTCGCCGCGTTCGGCGCGCCCGATCGCGGCATCGACCTTGGCCGACCGCTGGCGGGCCTGGTTGGCTGCGACGGTGGCCAGCGCTCGTCTGACGAGGCCTTTCGCGCCGAGCACCGGTCGATGCAGCCGTGCGGATGGGTAGTGTGACCGGAAGGGTCGCTGGTGACCGGACCGCCACCACTGCATGCGGCGGATATGACTCAGCCGCCGGAGCACCTTGTTCGGGCGCTATCCGGCGGCTGCTTCCGACTCCGGCGATTTACACCGTGAACCCGAGGGCGCGCAGCTGCTCGCGGCCGTCCTCGGTGATCTTGTCCGGCCCCCACGGCGGCATCCAGACCCAGTTGATCTTCAGGTCTTCGACCAGCCCGCTGCGCACCAGCGCGTTGCGGGACTGGTCCTCGATGACGTCGGTCAGCGGGCAGGCCGCCGAGGTCAGCGTCATGTCGAGGACCGCGATGTTCTCCTCCTCGACGCGCAACCCGTAGACCAGGCCGAGATCGACGACGTTGATGCCCAGTTCCGGGTCGACGACGTCGCGCATCGCCTCTTCGATGTCCTCGAGCAGCTTGATGTCCTCCGCGGACAGCTCGGCCGGTTCGGCGGCCGGCGCGGCCGGTTCGGTCGTGTCGGTGGCCGGTGTGTCACTCATGACGCTTCCCCGTTTCCCATCGGACGGTGTCAGTTCTCTTCCGCGGCGCCGGCGGGCTGCTCGGGGCCGATCCTGAGGACGGCGTCCTTGAACGCCATCCACCCGAGCAGCGCGCACTTCACCCGCGCGGGGTATTTCGAGACACCCGCCAAGGCGATGCCGTCGCCGATCACGTCCTCGTCGCCCTCGACGGTGCCGCGGCTGGAGATCATCTCACTGTAGGAGTCGACCACCTTCAGCGCCTGCTGCACCGGCAGGCCGATGACCTGGTCGGTGAGGATCGAGGTGGCGGCCTGGCTGATCGAGCAGCCCTGCCCGTCGTAGGAGACGTCGGCGATGTCACCGTTGTCGTCCAACTGCACGCGCAGGGTCACCTCGTCGCCGCAGGTCGGGTTCACGTGGTGGACCTCGGCCCCGAACGGCTCGCGCAGCCCCCGGTGATGCGGGTGCTTGTAGTGATCCAGGATCACTTCCTGGTACATCTGCTCCATGCGCATGTCTTATGCAACTCCGAAGAAGCTCTGCGCCTTCCGCACGGCGGCGACCAGCGCGTCCACCTCGGCCAGGGTGTTGTAGACCGCGAAGGAGGCGCGCGCGGTGGCGGCGACGCCGAAGCGCCGGTGCAGCGGCCACGCGCAGTGGTGGCCCACCCTGATGGCGACGCCCTCGTCGTCCAGGATCTGCCCGACGTCATGGGCGTGGATGCCGTCGACGACGAACGCGACGGCACCACCGCGATCGACGTTCTCGGCGGGCCCGATCACCCGCACGCCGTCGATCCCGGCCAGTCCTTCCAGCGCCGCGCCCACCAGCGTGTGCTCGTGCGCCGCGACGGCGTCCATGCCGATCTCTTCGAGATACCGCACGGCCGCGCCCAATCCGACCACCTGCGAGGTCATCGGCACACCGGCCTCGAAGCGCTGCGGCGGCGGCGCGTAGGTGCTGTGGTCCATGAAGACCGTCTCGATCATGGAACCGCCGGTGATGAACGGCGGCATGTCCTCCAGCAGCGCGCGGCGGCCGAAGAGCACGCCGACGCCAGAGGGTCCGAGCATCTTGTGACCGGAGAACGCGGCGAAATCCACACCGAGGGAACGGAAGTCGACCGGCATGTGCGGCACCGACTGGCAGGCGTCGAGCACGACCAGCGCGCCCACCGCCTTCGCCCGGCGGACCAGTTCCTCGACCGGAGCCACGGCGCCGGTGACGTTGGACTGATGGGTGAAAGCGATCACCTTGGTGGCAGGCGACAATTCCAGCGAGTCCAGGTCGATCCGGCCCTCGTCGGTCACGCCGTACCACTTCAGCGTGGCGCCGGTGCGGCGCGCCAGCTCCTGCCAGGGCACCAGATTCGCGTGATGCTCCAGTTCGGTGACGACGATCTCGTCGCCCGGGCCCACGTGGTGGGGGAACCGGTCGTCGGCGAACGCGTAGGTCACCAGATTCAACGACTCGGTGGCGTTCTTGGTGAACACGATCTCGCCCGCCTCGACGCCGACGAACCGCGCGATGTCGGCCCGCGCGCCCTCGTAGGCGTCGGTCGCTTCCTCGGCCAGCTGGTGCGCGCCGCGGTGCACCGCCGAGTTGCTGGTGATCAGGAAGTCGCGTTCGGCTTCGAGCACCTCGATCGGCCGCTGCGCGGTCGCGCCGGAGTCCAGGTACACCAACGGTTTCCCGTCCCGGACCGTGCGGTTCAGGATCGGGAAGTCGGCCCGGATGCGGGCGACGTCGAGGGTGCGGACCGTAGCGGTCATATCAGGCTCCAGCGGTAGCGGTCTGAGTGAAGCGGACGTAGCCGTTGGCGTCGAGTTCCTCGGCGAGCTCGGGGCCGCCCTCGGCGACGATGCGGCCGCCGACGAAGACGTGCACGAACTGCGGCTGGATGTAGCGCAGGATGCGGGTGTAGTGCGTGATCAGCAGGACACCGCCGTTCTCGCGCTCCCTGTAGCGGTTGACCCCTTCGGAGACGATGCGCAGCGCGTCGACGTCCAAGCCGGAGTCGGTCTCGTCCAGGATGGCGATCTTCGGCTTGAGCAGGCCCAACTGGAGGATCTCGTGGCGCTTCTTCTCGCCGCCGGAGAAGCCCTCGTTCACGCTGCGCTCGGCGAAGGCGGCGTCGATCTCCAGCTCGCTCATCGACTCCTTCACCTCCTTGACCCAGTGCCGCAGCTTGGGGGCCTCGCCGCGCACGGCGGTGGCGGCAGTGCGCAGGAAGTTCGACATCGAGACGCCGGGAACCTCGACCGGGTACTGCATGGCGAGGAACAGGCCCGCACGCGCACGCTCGTCCACCGACATCGCCAGCACGTCCTCGCCGTCGAGGGTGATCGCGCCGGAGGTCACCGTGTACTTCGGGTGACCGGCGATCGCGTAGGAGAGCGTCGATTTGCCGGAGCCGTTCGGGCCCATGATGGCGTGCGTCTCACCGGATTTCACCGTGAGGTTCACGCCCTTGAGGATCTTGATGGGCTCGCCGGACTCGTCGGGGTTGGCGACCTCGACGTGCAGGTCCTTGATTTCCAGGGTGGTCATCGAATTCGGATTCCTTTGCCAGGTATGGGGGTCGTTGATCAGGCGCCGATGGCGGCGAGTTCGGCCTCGATGGCCGCCTCCAGCCGCTCCCGGACCTCGGGCACCGCGATCTTCTGGATGATCTCGTGGAAGAAACCGCGCACCACCAGGCGGCGGGCGGCGTCCTCCGGAATGCCGCGGGCACGCAGGTAGAACAGCTGCTCGTCGTCGAACCTGCCGGTCGCGGAAGCGTGTCCGGCTCCGACGATCTCGCCGGTCTCGATCTCCAGGTTCGGCACCGAGTCCGCCCGCGCGCCGTCGGTGAGCACCAGATTGCGGTTCACCTCGAAGGTGTCGGTGCCCTCGGCGGCGGCGCGGATGAGCACGTCGCCGACCCACACGGTGCGGGCGTCGCCCTTGGGCGAGTGCGGGTCGCCTTGCAGCGCGCCCTTGTACAGCACGTTCGACTTGCAGTTCGGCACCGCGTGGTCGACCAGCAGGCGCTGCTCGAAATGCTGACCCGCGTCGGCGAAGTAGAGGCCGAGCAGTTCGGCGTCGCCGCCGGGACCGTCGTAGCGGACGTTGCCGGTCAGGCGCACCAGGTCGCCGCCGAGGGTGACCGAGGTGTGCCGCAGGGTGGCGTCGCGACCGAGCTTCGCGTGGTGGGCGGTGGCGTGTACGGCGTCGTCGGCCCAGTCCTGGACGGCGACGACGGTCAGCGAGGCCGAATCACCGAGCACGAATTCGACGTTCTCGGCGTAGGTTCCGCTGCCGCGCTGGTCGATGACCACGGTCGCCTTGGCGAAGCGGTCCAACCGGATCTGCAAGTGGCCGTAGGCGGTCTTGCCTTCGCCGGGGCCGGTGATCGTGACGGTCACCGGCTCGGCGACCTCGACCTCCTTGCCCACCGACACGACGGTGGCCTGCTCGAAGCCCGAGTAGGCCTGCGCGGCCACGCGATCGGACGGCACGCCGCCCGTGCCGAGCCGCGCGTCGGAGCGGTCGACCGTCTCGACCGTCACGCCCTCGGACGCGGCGACCTCGACGGTCGCGCGGCCGTCGCGGACCGCGGTGCCGTCCTGCAGGCCGCGCAGGCGGCGCAACGGGGTGAACCGCCACGCCTCGTCCTTGGCGGAAGGCACCTCGAAGGCGTTGACGTCGAACGAGGTGAAGACCTCGCCCTTGTTGATCGCGGGGGTACGAGCCTCGGCGGCTTCGGCGACGTTGTCCACGGCCATCAGCCGACGGCTCCTTCCATCTGCAGTTCGATCAGGCGGTTCAGTTCGAGGGCGTACTCCATCGGCAGTTCCTTGGCGATCGGCTCGACGAAGCCGCGCACCACCATCGCCATCGCCTCGTCCTCGGTGAGGCCGCGGCTCATCAGGTAGAACAGCTGATCCTCGGAGACCTTCGAGACGGTCGCCTCGTGCCCCATGGTCACGTCGTCCTCGCGGATGTCCACGTACGGGTAGGTGTCCGAGCGGCTGATCGTGTCCACCAGCAGCGCGTCACACTTCACCGTCGACTTCGAGCCGTGCGCGCCCTTGTTCACCTGGACCAGGCCGCGGTAGGAGGCCCGGCCGCCGCCGCGCGCCACCGACTTCGACACGATGGTCGAGGAGGTGTGCGGCGCGAGGTGCAGCATCTTCGCGCCGGTGTCCTGGTGCTGGCCCTCGCCGGCGAACGCCACCGAGAGCACCTCGCCCTTGGCGTACTCCCCGGTCATCCAGACCGCGGGGTACTTCATGGTGACCTTGGAGCCGATGTTGCCGTCGATCCACTCCATGGTCGCGCCCGCCTCGGCCTTGGCCCGCTTGGTGACCAGGTTGTAGACGTTGTTCGACCAGTTCTGGATGGTGGTGTAGCGGCAGCGGCCGCCCTTCTTCACGATGATCTCCACCACCGCGGAGTGCAGCGAGTCGGACTTGTAGATCGGCGCGGTGCAGCCCTCGACGTAGTGCACGTACGCGCCCTCGTCGACGATGATCAGGGTCCGCTCGAACTGGCCCATGTTCTCGGTGTTGATCCGGAAGTAGGCCTGCAGCGGGATATCCACGTGCACGCCCGGCGGCACGTAGATGAACGAGCCGCCCGACCACACCGCGGTGTTCAGCGCGGAGAACTTGTTATCGCCCGCGGGGATCACCGAGCCGAAGTACCGCTGGAAGATCTCCGGGTGCTCCTTGAGCCCGGTGTCGGTGTCCAGGAAGATCACGCCCTGGGCCTCCAGGTCCTCGCGGATCTGGTGGTACACCACCTCGGACTCGTACTGCGCGGCCACACCGGCGACCAGCCGCTGCTTCTCCGCCTCGGGGATGCCCAGCTTGTCGTAGGTGTTCTTGATGTCCTCGGGCAGCTCGTCCCAGGAAGCGGCCTGCTTCTCGGTGGAGCGGACGAAGTACTTGATGTTGTCGAAGTCGATGCCATCGAGGTTGGAGCCCCACAGCGGCATCGGCTTGCGATCGAAGATACGCAGGGCCTTCAGCCGCTGTTCGAGCATCCATTCCGGCTCGTTCTTCTTCGCCGAGATGTCGCGGACAACCGCCTCGGACAGACCTCGTTGCGCGCTGGCGCCGGCCACATCCGAATCGGCCCAGCCGTAACCGTATTTGCCCAGTGAGGCAATGGCCTCTTCCTGGGTGAGCGGTTGCACCTGGTCGGTGGTCGTCGTCATTCGGCACTCCTTCCGGAGTCGTTCGTTCGTACCGCTGCGGGCTGTGCAGCGGTTGGTGCTGAAGTTCTGGTGCGGTCGGCGGGCAGCACGAGCAGCGGCACGTGCGTGGTGCACGCGCAGTCGCCGTTGGCGATCGTGGCCAGCCGCTGCACATGGGTGCCGAGCAGCTCCCGGAACGCCTCGAGCTCCGCCGCGCACAGCTGCGGGAACTCCTCGGCGACGTGCGCCACGGGGCAGTGGTGCTGGCAGATCTGCACGCCCGCGCCCACCTTGCGGGTGGTGGCGGCGAACCCCGCGTCGGTGAACGCCTCGGCGATCTCCTCGGCTTTGGCCTCGGTCTGTTCCGTGGTGTGCTCGCCGACCGGTTCGATCCCGGCCACGATAGTGCGTGCTCGTTTGCGGGCGAACTCGGTGATGGCCTGTTCGCCGCCGATCTCCCCGAGCTGCCGGATCGCGGCCCCCGCCAGATCGTCGTAGGCGTGGCCGAGCTGGCCGCGTCCGGCGGCGGTGAGCTGGTACTGCTTGGCCGGGCGGCCCCGGCCTTTCTGCTGCCAGGGCGCCGATCGGCCGGCTCGCGCCTGACCTGAATCGATCAGGGCGTCCAAATGCCTGCGCACACCCGCCGGTGCCAGGCCGAGCCTGTTCCCGATCGCGGTGGCGGTGATCGGTCCTTCCTCCAGCAGCAGCTGGACGATGGCCGCTCGGGTGTGTCCTTCGCCGCCGACCGTCGCGGGGGCAGCAGCCGACCCGGCACCGGCCCGGCGGCCGGCCCCTTCGTCGTTCCTCCGCAAACCCACGGTTTTCACAACATCAGTGTGGCGGAATTCGTTCCCGAAATCTAATAAGGGTGCCCTGAGTCAGCGGCCCGATCGACCTGCGGGCATTCCGGCACAGCGGACAGGCGCGCGCCGCAGGCCCGGACAATCGCCCACCCGTAGAAACGCCCACTCCGCGCCCACCTCCCCAGCTGACCTGCGCAGAGAAAACGTCGATCGGAACCGATCGCCGGGCATGCGGGGGAAGCTCCGGCTCCCGGCACCACGTCCGCGGCGCGGTCGTCGCAGGACGGCGACGACCCGCAGTGCTGTTCGTCACAGACGCTCAGCGCACCGCGACCAGTTTCATCGGCGTCTCCAGCAGCGCGTCCACCGCCTCGTCCCACACCGCCGTCGCGGTGGTGACCAGCGACGGATCGAAGCGACCGGCCGCGACCAGTTCGAGCACCTCGGGGATGACGGGGCGCGCGTGCGCGCGACCGGTATGGAAGGTGCAGCACCGGGCGTACATGTCCAGGATCGGCAGGGCCACGTCCTGCAACTGGACGCTGACGCTCGTGCACCAGCCGTCGTATGCCGTGGCATCGATGGCCGCGCGCAGCGCCCTCGGCTCACCCGCCGCCTCCACCACGATCCGGAAACGCCCGACCCGCGCGTCGCGCGGGCCTTCGATCGCCTCCGCGCCGAAGGACTGCGCGATGTTCAGCCGCTCGACGGAGTCGTCGAGATAGACGACGCGGGCGGAGCCCAGCGCGACCGCGAGCCCGGCGGCGTACAAACCGATGGACGGTGCGGCGAGGCCGCCGATCACCAGCACTTCGGCGGCAGGATCCGCGGCCAATTGCGGCCCGACCGAGCGATAGGCGTCCGGAATGTTGTCGCTGGCGCTGGCTACCGCGGCCGGGTCGACGCCGGAGGGCAACCGCACCAGCATGGCGTCGGCGTGTGGCACCAGCGCCAGGTCGGCCCACAGCCCGCCCCAGTCCAACCCGCCCATGGGGCCGAGACCGAAACTGGACAGGCGCGGATGGCTCGCGCAGTTCCCGGTCCGCCCACGCGCACAGGGCGGGCAAACGCCGCAGGAGATCTGGAACGGCACCACCACCAGGTCGCCCACCGCGACGCCGCGGACCTCCGGCCCGGCCTCGACCACTTCGGCGACTCCCTCGTGCCCGAACGGATACGGCCCGGGCAGTGGGAACGCGCCGCGCAGGACGGCCGGGTCGAGGTCGCAGGTGGCCAGCGCGACCGGCCGGACCAGCGCCTGGCCGGGCCCGCTCAGCACGGGTTCCGGATGTTCTTCCCAGCGCATCGCACCGGGGCCGGTCAGCATCAGACGCTTCATCGTCCGAGTGTCGCTAGAACGTTCTTTCTAGTCAAGAGTCTCCGCCGGCTCCGCGTGCTCGCGTGCTTCGGTTTCGACCGCCGCCCCGTCCCCCGCGGTGGTCCCGATCCCCGCCGCCGCGAACGTCGACCGGATGAGCCGCTCCATCGACTTCGCCACCGTGCGCAGCGGGACGTCCGACTGCCGGATGCGGGCCAGGATCGTCGCCCCCTCGTAGGCGGCGACCACCGTGGCGGCCAGCTCCGCCGCCTCTTCCCCGCGCAGCCCGAGTTCGGCGAGCAACCCGGCGAACGCCTGCTCCATGGTGTCGAAGGCGCGCACACACGCCGAGCGCACCGCTTCCACGTCACTGCCGCCGTCCAGTGCGGGTGTCCCGATCGGGCACCCGTCGGTCCATTCGGAGTCCGCCAGCTTGCCCACCATGAACTCGAACAACGTGGCCAAAGTGGCGAACACGTCGGTCGGCGCCTGCCGGATCATCCGGCCGGTGAGCACCCCCGTCCCGGTGATCGCCGCGACCGCGATCTCCTCCTTGCCACCGGGAAAATGGTGGTAGATCGAGCCGTACGGCAGTTCGGCCGCCTCGCTCAACGCCTTCAGACCGAACCCGTGATACCCGTGCCGCGCCAGCAGCCCGGAGGCGGCCACCTCGATCCGCCGCCTGGACTCCGAAACCATGCGTCGATTGTGCCGTGTGCACGGCACGGGTCCGGGCGGAACGAGCGGGGTCCGTTCTCGACGCGGAATGCCCGCGGGAGCCCGGCCGGTGGGCGAAGTGCTCGGATCACTTCTCGCCGCGCCGCCGTGACCGAGGCCGGCGGCGCGGCGAGGAGATCGTGGTCACTGGTTCGCGACTCCCTTCAGGACCGAACGAACCGGTTCGGCGGGGCGCTGGAGCAGGTTTTCGAGTTCGCCTGCCGTAGTGGCGAATTCCCCGCGGCGCGCAGCCCGGAACATGCCCAGCAGCAGGGCGGCCCGCTCGTCGGGGACGCCGTGAGCCATCAGGGAGGCAGCCCATTCGGCGTCCTCGACGACGACGCGGCGGATCGTTCGCCCGGTCCGTTCGGTGAGGAGGGCGGCGATGTCGCCGAGGTCGAGGGCGTCCGGTGCGGCCAGGGGCGGAGTCGGCCCGTCGAACCGGCCCTCGTCGGCGAGGATGATCGCCGCCGCTTCGGCGAGGTCGGCATGGGTGGTCCAGGAGACGGGGCCATCGGCCGGGGCGCGGAGTTCACCGGTGTCCAGCGCAGGGCCGAGCAGGAGCGGGACGGTGGCGGCGTAGAACCCGTTGCGCAGCGCGGTGAACGGTGTGCCGGTCGTTGCCAGATACCGCTCGGTCGCGGCGTGGTCCGGCATGGGCGCGAACACCGAATCGGCGGCGGCGGCCTGGTGGCTGGTGTACAGGATGCGCCCGGCGCCCGCAGCGCGCGCGGCGTCGATCGCCGCGACGTGCGCCGCGACGGCCGCCTCGCCCGTGAGGTCGGCCGAGACGATCAGCACTTGGGTCGCGCCTTCGAAGGCCTCGGCCAGGGATCGCGGGTCGGTGAAGTCGCCGCGCCGCACCCGCACGCCGCGGGCGGCCAGTTCACCGGCCCGGCCGATCTCGCGGACGCTGACGCCCACTCGGTCGGCCGGTACCCGCTCCAGCAGTCCCTCGACGATCCGGGAGCCGAGGAGCCCGGTCGCGCCGGTAACGATGATCATCACTTCTCCTTATCAACGTTGTTATCAGTGATAACAACGCCGATATTAGCAGCGGTTAGAATCGCCGCATGGTGGAGTCGAGGTCGAGCAGCGCGAGCAGGCACGAGACGCGGGAGCGGATCGTGGAGGTGGCGGCGCGGCTGTTGCGGGAACAGGGTCCGGACGCGGTCACCACCCGCGCGGTCGCCCGCGCGGCCGGCATGCAGGCGCCGACCATCTACCGGTTCTTCGAGGACAAGGACGCCTTGCTCGATGCCGTCGCCGAACACGTTTTCGCGACCTACGTGGCCGGCAAGACGCTGGTCGAGCAGGAGGACGACCCGGTGGTCGATCTGCACGCCGGTTGGGACATGCACATCGACTTCGCCCTGACCAACCCGGCGGTCTTCGCGATGCTCGCCGACCCGCGGCGCGGGACCGCCTCACCGGCAGCGGCCGCCGGGCTGCGGGTGCTGCGCGAGCGGGTGCGCCGCGTCGCCGCCGCCGGTCGGCTCCGGGTCGGCGAACGCCGCGCCGTCGAGCTCATCCACGCCGCCGGGACCGGCGCCGCGCTGGCGCTGTTGTCCGTCCCGCCACAACAGCGTGACCTCGGGCTTGCCGAGGCGATGTACGAGGCGGTGGCCCACGCGGTCCTGACGGACGGTCCCGCTCTTTCCGCGCGCGACACGACCAGGGCAGCGCTACGCGCCGCCGCACCCGAACTGCCGATGCTCACCGACGCCGAACGCGCCTTGCTGTCGGAATGGCTGCGACGCCCCGACGAGGTCTCCATCGACACGCCGACCCGCCTCGTCCCGGCTGACATCGACGCGACATACCGGGATGCGCGCACCCACTAGGCTGCGTTGCGTGGCGGTACTGGAGGGCGCGCGGCGCAGGACACTGGCTTTCGGGCGCCGGGCACTCGGACTCGACGTGCCCGCGGCCGATCACACCATCGCGGTGCTGCACCGCGACGAGTCCGAGGTGCCCGGTCTCGATCGCAAGGAGCTGGCGCAGCTCGACCGGATCCGCCTGATGGGCGCGACCGGCACGGTGCTGATGGCGATCAGCGCGCTGGGCATCGGCGCGCAGCCGGTGCACCAGAACCCCACGTCCGGCGTCCGCGTGCTCGGCATCTTCGCCCGCGCCCACACCGGCTCACTGGCCATGTGCATGACCGGCACCGTCGTGGTCGTGCTGGCCTGGCTGCTGCTGGGCCGGTTCGCCGTCGGCGGCATCGGCGGCTCCCCCGTCCACCGGCTGACCCGCTCGCAGATGGATCGCACACTGCTGCTGTGGCTCATCCCGCTCAGCGTCGCTCCCCCGCTGTTCAGCAATGACGTCTACTCGTATCTGGCGCAGAGCGAGATCGCCGCGCGCGGCATCGATCCCTACGAGGAAGGGCCGGTCGCCGGCCTGGGGATCGACAACGTGCTCACCAACAACGTCCCGACCATCTGGCGCGACACCCCCGCGCCCTACGGTCCGCTGTTCCTCTGGATCGGCCGGGGCATCGCCGAACTGACCGGGGACAACATCATCGCGGGCGTCTGGGTGCACCGGGTCCTCGCGCTCGGTGGCGTCGCGCTGATCGTCTGGGCGCTGCCCCGGCTGTCGGCGCGCTGCGGCGTCGCGGCGGTGAGCGCGCTGTGGCTCGGCGCGGCGAACCCGCTGGTGCTGTTCCATCTGGTGGGCGGCGTGCACAACGACGCGCTCATGCTCGGCTTGATGCTGGCCGGACTGGAGTTCTGCCTGCGCGCCATCGAGGACACCCATCCGTTCGACGGCCGCGCCTACGCCTGGCTGATCGGCGGGGCGATCATCATCACGCTGTCCTCATCGATCAAGTTCACCTCGATCATCGTGCTCGGGTTCGTCGGGATGGCGCTGGCGCGGCGTTGGGGCGCTTCGCTGCGCACGGTCGCCATCGCGGCCGCCATGCTGGGCGCGATCGCCATCGGCACCACGTTGTTCATCAGTTCGGTGAGCGGCCTGGGCTTCGGCTGGATCTACACGCTGAACACCGCGAACGCGGTGCGCAGCTGGATGTCGCTGCCGACCGCGCTCGGCATCATCACCGGATTCGGCGGTGTGCTGCTGGGGCTGGGCGATCACACCACCGCGCTGCTGAGCATCACCCGCCCGATCGCGGCGGTGGTCGCGGGCTTCTTCACGGTGCGCATGCTGGTGGCCACCGGCACCGGCCGCCTGCATCCGGTCGGCGCGCTGGGCGTGGCGCTCGGCGCGATCGTGCTGCTGTTCCCGGTGGTGCAGCCCTGGTATCTGCTGTGGGCGATCGTGCCGATGGCGGCCTGGGCGACCCGGCCGGTGTTCCGGGTGCCCGCGGTGGCGTTCTCCGGCATCGTCAGCGTGATCCTGATGCCGCGCGGAGCCGATCTCGAAGTGTTCCAGATCGTGGGCGCCGCGATCGCCACCGTGATCGTCGGGGTGCTGTTCATCGTGATCACGCGCAATTCGCTGCCCTGGCGCGGGCAGACGGGGGTGTCGGCTCCGTCACAGGTGTCCGCCTCCTACGGTGTGACATCGTGAGCGCACCCTCCGGACCCGCCGTCAGCGTCGCCGGCGTCGTCAAGCGTTACGGCGAGACCACGGCGGTGGACGGCCTGACCTTCGAGGTACAGCAGGCGCAGGTGCTCGCGCTGCTGGGCCCCAACGGCGCGGGCAAGACCACGACGGTCGAGATGTGCGAGGGATTCACCACGCCGGACGCGGGCTCGGTGCGGGTGCTCGGCCTGGACCCGGTCGCCGATTCCGAACGGCTGCGCCCCCGCATCGGCGTCATGCTCCAGGGCGGCGGCGCGTATCCCGGTGCGCGCGCGGGCGAGATGCTCGATCTGGTGGCCGCCTATTCCGCGGATCCGCTCGACCCCGACTGGTTGCTGCGCACACTCGGTCTCCAGGACAACCGGCGCACCCCCTATCGCCGCCTCTCCGGCGGTCAGCAGCAGCGCCTGGCGCTGGCCTGCGCGCTGGTGGTCAGGCCGGAGATCGTGTTCCTCGACGAACCGACCGCGGGACTGGACGCCCAGGCCAGGTTGATCGTCTGGGAGCTGATCGATGCCCTGCGCCGCGACGGGGTGACCGTCGTGCTGACCACGCACATGATGGACGAGGCCGAGCAACTCGCCGACCAGCTGGTGATCATCGATCACGGCCGTATCGTCGCCTCCGGAACCCCGGCCGAGGTCACCGCGCACGGGGCGGCGGGGCAGCTACGGTTCTGCGCGCCGCCCAAACTGAACCTGGAATTGCTGGCCAACGCCCTGCCCGAGGGGTTCGCGCCCCGGGAGACCACACCGGGCACGTATCTGGTGGAGGGCGAGATCGATCCGCAAGTGCTCGCGACCGTCACGGCGTGGTGCGCGCGAATGAACGTGCTGGCCACCGACATCCGGATCGACCAGCGTCGCCTCGAAGACGTCTTCCTCGAACTGACCGGACGGGACCTGCGCGGATGAGCGAGCACGACCGGACCGCCAACCGTTTCGCGCCGGGCACCTTCACCCCCGGCCCGCGGCCGAGCACCCGCGCCGCGATGCTGCTCGCGCAGACCCGGCTCGAGCTGATCCTCTTGCTGCGCAACGGCGAACAACTGCTGCTGACCATGTTCATCCCGATCACCCTGCTGGTCGGCCTGAGCCTGCTGCCGTTCGGTGATCTGGGCACGCGTCGGGTGGACAAGATCGTGCCCGCGGTGATGATGGTGGCCGTCATGTCCACCGCGTTCACCGGTCAAGCCATCGCGGTCGGCTTCGACCGGCGCTACGGTGCGCTCAAGCGGCTCGGCGCGACGGCGCTGCCGCGGTGGGGCGTCATCGCGGGCAAGAGCGCGGCCGTGCTCATCGTGGTGGTGCTGCAAGCCGTCCTGCTCGGCCTGATCGGCTTCGCGCTGGGCTGGCGGCCGCAGCCCGTCGGGCTGCTGCTGGGCGCGGCGGTGATCGCGCTCGGCACCGCCACGTTCGCGGCGATGGGCCTGCTGCTGGGCGGCACGCTCAAGGCCGAGGTGGTGCTCGCGCTGGCGAACATCCTGTGGTTCGTCATGCTCGGCGTCGCCAGCATCGTGTTCGCCGCCGACGACTTGCCCGCAGTGGTGAGCGTGCTCGCCCGCCTGGTGCCGTCGGGGGCGCTGGCCGAAGCGCTGGAGAGCGCGATGCATACCAGCGTCGACTGGTTCGGGATCGCTGTACTCGCGGTGTGGGGCGCGGTGTCGGGGGTTGCCGCCACCCGCCTGTTCCGCTTCCACTGAATTCCGGACGCTGCACGGTGCGGTGGCTGTGCGAGCGGCACTTCCAGCACGGCAGGCAGACTCAACGACGAAATGTAGTAGACCGGGTGAAGTCGCCGGATCCGGCCCGGCTACCATTTTCGACGTGCTGTATCGCGCGTTCTTGCGACTCGTCGACAAGCTGCCGCTGCCCTCACTGCGAGCGCAGCGCCTGATCGCGCTCGCGGTCATCCTGTCCCAGGCCGGGATCTCGGTGACCGGCGCGGTCGTGCGCGTCACGGCGTCCGGGCTCGGCTGCCCCACCTGGCCACAGTGCTTCCCCGGCAGTTTCACCCCTGTCGCGGTGTCGGAAGTGCCCGCCCTCCATCAGGCGGTCGAGTTCTCCAACCGGCTGCTCACCTTCGTGGTCACGCTGTGCGCAGCGGCGATCGTGCTGGCGGTGACCAAGGCGCGCCGCCGCCGCGAAGTGCTGGTGTACGCGTGGCTGATGCCCGGCGGCACCGTCGTGCAGGCGATCATCGGCGGCATCACGGTCCGCACCGGGCTGCTGTGGTGGACCGTCTCGACGCACCTGCTCGCATCGATGGTGATGGTGTGGCTCGCGGTGGTGCTGTACGCGAAGATCGGCGAACCCGACGACGGCATCGACACCGTGCAGGCTCCCGCGCCGCTGCGCGGGCTCACCGTGCTGGTCGGAATCACACTGGCCGCGGTCCTGGTGGCGGGCACCTTGGTGACCGCCGCCGGTCCGCACGCGGGCGACAAGAGCATCGAGCGTCCGGTCGAGCGCTTGCAGGTCGAGATCGTCACCCTGGTGCATCTGCACTCGCAGCTGCTGGTCGGCTATCTCGCGCTGTTGATCGGCTTGGCGTTCGGCCTGTTCGCGGTCGGCATCGCGCCCGCCGTGCGCACCCGACTGTTCGCGCTGCTCGGCCTGGTCTGCGCGCAGGCGCTGGTCGGCGTCGTGCAGTACTTCACCGACGTCCCCGCGGCGCTGGTCGTGGTGCACGTGGGCGGGGCCGCGGCGTGCACCGCCGCCACCGCCGCGCTGTGGGCTTCCCTGCGCACCCGGGAGCGGGTCACCGCCCCGAAGCCGGACCCCGCCGCGCAGACCGCCTGAGCTGCGCACGCCCCGCGCGCCGACCAGCCGGGCGGTGCGCCGCGCTCGACGGTAGCCTGGTCGATCGTGTCCACGCCAGACTCGCAATCCGAAGCGCCGCAGCCTTTTCCCGATATCGAGCCATACGCCCACGGCCTGCTCGACGTCGGTGACGGTCAGCGGATCTATTGGGAGACCAGCGGTAATCCCTACGGCAAACCGGCGCTGGTCGTGCACGGCGGGCCCGGCAGCGGCGGAAGCCGCGGATCGCGCCGGACCTTCGATCCGGCGGCCTACCTGATCGTCCTGTTCGACCAGCGCGGGTGCGGCGAGAGCCTCCCGCACGCCTCCGACCCGGCGGTCGACCTCACGCACAACACCACCCAGCACCTCATCGCGGACATGGAACGCCTGCGCGAACACCTCGGCATCGACCGCTGGTTGCTCTTCGGCGGTTCCTGGGGCTCGACGCTGATCCTCGCCTACGCGCAGCGCTACCCGTTGCGGGTCAGCGAGATCGTGCTGGCCGGGGTGACGATGACCCGGCCGGAGGAGATCGACTGGCTCTACCGCGGCGTCGCCCGCCTGCTGCCCGAGCAGTGGGAGACCTTCCGCACCGGCGTCCCGCCGGCCGACCGCCACGGCGATCTCGTCGACGCCTACCGGAGGCTGATGGAATGCCCCGACGCGGCGACCCGCGAGGCGGCGGCGCGGCGGTGGTGCGCGTGGGAGGACGCCGTGATCGCGCACGAGAACCAGGGCAGCCCCGGGCAATACAGCGCGAAGCCGGACGCCGCCCTGCTGGCCTTCGTGCGGATCTGCACGCATTACTTCGCCAACGCCGCCTGGTTGGAGGACGGGCAGCTGCTGCGCGACGTGCATCGGCTGACGGGCATTCCCGGCGTGCTGATCCACGGCAGACTCGACCTGAGCGCCCCGCTGTACACCGCCTGGCAGCTGGCCCAGGCATGGCCCGACGCGGAACTGCAGGTCATCGATGGTGCCGGGCATACCGGAAGCTCGGCCATGGGCGCTGCCGTCCGGCGGGCGGTCGCCCGGTTCGCTCGATAGCCCGATCCGGCTCGGGCGGTGGAAGCCTGCCCGGTGAAGGTCTTTGGTCCCGACCATCGAGGGCCACCGCCCCCGGTGCGGACGGGCGGAGACTGCGAATGTTGGAGTCGACCTTGTCGCAGCCGCAATCGGAGCCGAAATGAGCGCATCAGCAGACCGTCAGTCGATCGTCGTCGGTATCGACGGCAGCCCGACCGCTGTGGGAGCAGCGCGCTGGGCCGGAGCCATCGCGAATCGACAGCACGCCCCGTTGACGCTGCTCGGCGTGGTTCCCGCGCTCGACTACCCGCTGACCTCCTCGGCCTTGGCCGAGGTGAACCTATTGCCCGAACTCCGAGCGGCGGCGAAGCAAAAAGTCCTGGAAGCGTTCGAGGCCGTACACGCCGAGCAGCCGGACCTCGAGATCCGGCGGGTCGTGGAGGACGGCTCGCCCGCGCGTGAGTTGATCCGGCACAGCGCGAACGCGCGCATGGTCGTCGTCGCGGCGAAGTTCCAGGACCGGCTCTCCACGCTGCTGCTGGGTTCCACCGCGCTCACGGTCGCGAACAAGGCGACATGTCCGGTGACTGTCTGGCGGGGCAGGCTCGACCGGCCGGAGCCGGACGAACGGCCCGTGCTCGTCGGCGTCGACGGAAGCCCTGGCGGGTCCGCCGCGGTGGGGCAAGCGTTCGAGCTCGCGTCCACGCTGGGCGTCGAAGTGACCGCCTTGCACGCGTGGAACGACCCCGACCTGTTGCAATGGACCCCGGTGCCCGACGCGTGGGACACGCTCGCCCAGCAAGAGGAGGAACTGCTGTCCGAGCGCATGGCCGGATGGAGCGAGAAGTACCCGGACGTCACGGTCACCAAGGTGGTCGTGAAGGCCACGCCCGCGCAGGCACTGCTCGAACACGGCGAGCAGGCGCAGCTGGTGGTGACCGGCAGTCGCGGACACAACCGCCTCACCGGGCTTCTCACCGGGTCGACGAGCCAGAGTCTGCTGCACCACGCGTCGAGCCCGCTGGTCATCTGTCGTGAGCGGTAGGACATCGGACGTTGCGAACAGGTCGCCTCGCGGACCTCGGAACGCGGACCTCACGCCCCTCGGTCCGGTCGCGGAGGTCCTGGGCCTGACGATGGTGGTCGCCGCGCTTGCCACACTGACCCGGATTCCGGGGTGGACGTCGGATTACGGCGTCCTGGTGGTCGCCGCCATCGTCCTCTATCTGGCCATCGCGACCGGGCTGGTGCACTGGGGAGGCGAGCACCGGCGCGACCGACCCCGCGACGGCTGAGTCGCGCGTCAGCGCGTGGTTTCCACCGGTCTCCTGACCACGCGCTGGAGTGCGCGCAGGTCCGCGTCGAGCGTCCGGTACAGCCAGTACACGGCGACGAACGCCAGTCCGCCGACGGCGCACAATCCCAGGACCGAATCGCGCACCAGCGGAAGTTCCTCCGGTTCGAGCAGGCTGAATCCGGCCAGCACCCCGACCAGCGGCACGGACGCGGTGACCGCGAGGTAGATCGTGGTTCTCCGGCGCAGCGTGCGGATGACGCGGAAGTCGTGCGTCGTCGTGCGGCTGTAGCGGAAGTAGAGCGGATAGACGCAGCGGACGATGTAGAACGTCGACAGGAAGAACGTGTAGGCGACGGAGATGACGGCCGCCATCAGAACGGTCGTCGCCGCGTGGACCACCAGTCGCGCCGGCAGGTCGGTGAGCCACAGGCACAGGAACACACCGGTCACCGTCGCCGTGAGCCCGGTCTGAAAGGTGTTCAGCGCACACATATCGCCCCAGAACAGTGTTCGCGACCGCACGCGCGCGAGCAGTGCCTCGTCGTAGTGTCTGCCCGCGCGCAAGCCGCGCGGAACCGCGAGCAGATCACGTGACATGTACGCGTAGATGACGATGGACAGCGGGCCTGCGATGAGGACGAAAACGTACACGCCCATGTTGAGCTGCGCGTTGGTGGTGTCGGGCAGGCGCTCTCTGATCAGTTCCTGAACATGCACGGCCATATAGATCGTCGCCAAGCCGACGCCGACCAGCGAGGACAACCACAGGATGGGAGTGGGCCTACGCGCGAGACGCGCGCGCCAGCTGCGCGGAGGCGGATAGACCAGATCGCGGGCCCGCTGCTCCATGCACAGGTCGAGTTGCTGCGCCAATTCCGAACCGGACGAGTAGCGGTCCGCCCGGTCGGGCGACAGGCACTCGAGCAGGACCCGGCGCAGTGCCATGGGGCAGTCCGGCGGGAGGTCCGATAGGAACGCCGGATGGATGGGTCTGCGCCGCAGTTCGATCATGCGGGCCAGCGACGTCTGCGAATCGCCCGCGGATGTCTCGTCCGCGAAGGGACGGCGCCCGGTGAGCAGCTCCCACAGCATGACGGCCAGCGCGAAGATGTCGCTGCGCGTATCCAGTTCCGCGGCGGTGCCGGGCAGGTCGGGGTGGCAGGCTTCGAGCTGCTCGGGCGACATGTACGCCAGCGATCCGCCGAAGTACGCCAGCGGGCTGGTGTCCCGCACCCGGTTGCTGAAGCTGACGTTGAAGTCGGCCAGTTTCGGGATTCCCTCGGCGCTCAGCAACACGTTCGCGGGTTTGATGTCGCGGTGCAGCACCCCGCGGTCGGACGCGTGCTGCAGCGCCTCCGCGAGCCTGCGCCCGAGCCAGACGACGGTTTCCGGCCAGGTCAGTCCGGCGATCCGGAGCCGAACGGCTGATTCCGTCGGCCGGACCTCGCCTTTGTCGGCGAGTACCTGGTCGATGGCGTCGAGCAACAATTGCCCACCACGGCGCTCGTGCGGCGTCACGCGCGACAAGCGCAATACGTCGAGCAGGGTTCCTCCGGGCAGGTACTGCATGTAGAGCAATTTCAGCTCGCCGTCGGCGATGAGCCGCTGATCGAAGATGCGCACGATGTACTCGTGGTCCAGCTGGGCCAGCGTCTGCGGCTCGTTGCCGTGGTTGTGCGAGATCTTGACCGCGACCAGTCGCTGCATCGACTGTTGCCGGGCAAGATACACCTGCGCGAAGGCGCCGACGCCGATCCGCATCAGGAGGTCGAAATCGTCGACCCGGTCACCGACGTCGATGGCGTCGAGCGCGACTTGGGCGCTCGGGCGAGCGATCATCGTGCTGCGGTAGTCGCTGGTGACCCGGTCGGAACCGGCCGCCGTGGCGGTGGCGGTTCCGGCCATATCGGTGGCGTCGCCGCCGCGATCGCGGCGGCGCATGGCGTGGAATTCCTCGTAGACGAGATCGGCCGGAAACGGGCCGTTGCGCAGCTCGGGGAATTCCGCGCGGTAGTCGATCAGCCGCTTGGGGAAGTCGAAGCGAAGCCAGCGGAATTCCAGGTCGACCTTGATCAATTCGATCAGTGTCGTGCGCCGTTCGGCTTGCTTCCGGGGCAGGAAGGCGGTCAGATCGGGCGGGGCCCCGGATGCCCAAGCCTCCGAGAATCGCGCCACGGCGGCGGCCAGCGCCGCGCGGGTTCGTTCAGCGGAATCGGCAAGATCGATCGGTTCACGCATCGGTAGCTCGGAATCAGCCCAGGCCGGTCATACGACGGCTGAGCACGACGCGCCCTTGCCTCGCAGGTGTTCCACCATCAGCTCCTCGACGTCGAATTACCCAGTTCAAGGGTATCGCCCCCGCAAGGGGGCGATAGCGCATCTGCATGAGACGCAGCGGACGCGTTACTTTGCGAATGATTCGCCGATACCGCTACAGCGTCGGCAGTGTTGGCGGCGGGCTGAGCCGACCGGGTCGGCAGCGCCCTGAGCAGGCCCGCCGCGCAGGCCGTGGCGGCGACCATCGCGGTGCGCGGATCGCCGAAGTACAGCGCCGCCCGGCCCGGACCGGCACCGCGGCCGGGCCCGCGACGACCACGGCGGGACTCTCGTGAGCCCGTCTCGGCGCTCGGACGCCGCGGCCGCCTCCACCGCTCACGAATCGAGGAACAACCGCTCGTTGGGCAGGCGGGGTAGTCCGGTCGGATCGTCCGGCAGCACGGTGACCGCGTCCTCGTAGTGACGGGCGCGCCATTCCTGGACGAACAACTCGGCGGCGGTCGCGCAGGCCGCGAAATCCAGACGCACGTCGTGGAATTGCACGGAGAGATGCACATCCCGCTCGTCCGGTCGCGGCGACCGGTGCTCCGGCCCGGTCACCCTCGACGCCCCGTGCGAAGGCGAATCGCCGCGACCACGACCGAGCCCGACGGCCGGAACGTGTCGCGGGGCGGTTCGACCCACACCCGGAAGCACGGCGACCGGTCGGCGGGCGAGGGCAGCGCGATCTGCGCGCCGTAGCGGGCCACCGAGACGTTCGAGCGGAACAGTTCGGCGAACAAGCCGACTTCGTCGGGCAGGTCCGGCCGCACCAGATAGGTCCAGCGTCCCGAGCGCGGATGCGAGATGATCGGCCCGAGCGCGCAGCGCCGGACCTGCATCAGCGCTTTCACCTCCTGCCCGAGCCGGGCGGGCATGGTGATCGCACCCACCCGTCCGGCGGGCACGACGATGCGCCCGAGTTCGGGTTGCACGACCGCCGCGAGCCCGCACCGCCGGTAGAAGAGGCACCGGCTCGCCGGGGTGTCGGCCGCCGGAAGGCATGGTTCGCTCACCGCGTGGTCTCCCCCGCTGCCGCGCCGGGATGCCGGCGCGAAGCCGGTCTGCGCGAGTTACGTCCGCACGGCAGTAGCGCCGCCATCGCGCCGAGCCGAGCGGGACACCGCACGATTTCCGCGCGAAAACCATAGCGGGCCAATCCATTCGCCAGGGGTAGCAGCGGACCGTTTCCGAGCACCATCGGCACGCGGACCGCGCCACATGCGTATCGGTCACCAGTCGCCCGCACCACGATTGCCGCACCGCGGCGCGTCCCGGACGCATCCGGGCGCGCGAAACCAATTGCCTTTCCCCGCATCATGTTTGCCTTCCCCTGCTCATCGCGTTGTGAGCACCCGCGGGGAGCGCGACCGGCTCGTCGCACGCATGGTCGCGCCCCGTCCGACGGCGAGTGCACGCAAAAGCTTGGCGGGCCACCGCACCGGCGCTGTCCCGCTGCGGGACACCTGGCGACGGGTCTAGCATGAGGTTTCGATCAGCATCCGGCGAGGGAGAGCCGATGGGCGAGGATCCGGGGAAAGACGAGGGCCGGTACATCGGCCGACAGGTGCGCGCCATTCGCGCGCGCCGAGGCATCTCCCAGCAAGTACTGGCCGACCGGGTCGGCGTCAGCCGGGGCGCGATCGCCAAATACGAGAACGGTGAGCGACCCATCGATTCCCGCCGGACCCTGCACGCCCTCGCCCAGGCGCTGGGCGTCATGGTCGGTGATCTGACCGGCGATCGAGACGACCGGTTCGACCCGTCGTCGGCCGGATTCCACGCCGCGGTGCCCGATATCGAAACCGCGCTCTGGACGCACGGGAACACCACGATGGCCGGTCCACCGCGAAGCCTGGACGAACTCACGGCCGCGACGAAATACGCGGCCGATCTCAGGCGGGCGTGCGACTACGCGAAGCTCGGGCCGCTGCTCGCGCCTCTACTGACCGACTGCTATCGCCATACTCGGGACGCGACCGGCATAGACCTGCACCGCTCCTGGGACACGCTGGCAGCCGCGGCCTATCTCACGGCACAGTCGGCGTCGCGGCGCGGATATCCGGCGCTGGCGTGGACAGCGGCGCAGGAAATCGAACGCGCCACGCAGAATATCGGTGGCACATCGGGCCCGGCGACAGCCGCCTACACCCGAAGCCAGACACTCCTTGCCCGCCCTGGAACTCTGCCTGCCGCACTCCAAGACGCCGAGAGGACCGCCGAGCGGGTGGCACCGGACGTGCGCTCGGTCGAGGAAATCGAAACCTACGGCATGCTGCATCTGCAAGCCGCGCTCGTCACCGCAGCACTCGGCGGTGACCCGGCCGACCACCTGAACGAAGCGGACGAGCAGGTCGCCCGACTGGAGGACGCCGACGCGGACAACGCCCTGCTGCGCAACCCCACCTTCAACGCGACGAACGTCATCCTGTGGCGCATGTCCGCCGCAATGGAACAACGCGAACCAGGCCGAGTCCTCCAACTCGCCCCCACCCTCGACCCCCGGACCATCCCCGCCCGAGGCCGCCGAGCCCAATACTTCGTCGAAATCGGCCGCGCCCACGCGCTGCGCCGAGACCACCGCAACTGCCTGCACGCCCTCCTGCACGCCGAACACATCGCCCCCCAACAGATCCGCGGCATGACCCACGTCCGCGAACTCGTCACCCACATGATGCGCACCGCCCACCGCAACCTCACCACCGGCGACCTCGGCCGCCTCGCCAAACGCATCGGCGCGATCCCAGCCTGAGCACACACCTGCGCCTTCGATAGACGATGCATAAGAGGTTCCCCGACCGGTTGGCGGTTTGAATATGTTTCAGCACAGCAGGTTTCGAGGGACCATTACATCCGACCATGTAGGACAGGAGACGGGCACGATGGAGAACGGAACCATTTGGCGTTGGAAGCCGGGGAACGGTACGGGCGTGATCAAGCTCGATGACGCGGACAACACCCTCGTGTGGTTCCACCTGTCGGATGCCCGTGGTGATCTGAACATCACCACGATCGCCGAGGGCCTACCGGTCCATGTCGAGATCGAACCGATTCCACAGGGGGAATTCACATGCCGCGCAAAATCGGTCCATCGAAGAGACTGACCTTCGTGATCGCCGCACTCTCGGCGATCCTCGCAGCTGCCGCGATCCCGGCTCATGCTGTCCCGGGTCATGCCGACTTCACGCCCAATGCGCCGAGCTACCGATACGAAGGGAAGCACGGGACGTTCACCGGGGACGCCGTCTATGCGTTCCAGCAGCCCGATGGTGGCAACCGTTTGATCTGGTCTTTGACGCTTTCACCCTATGTGCAGGGATTGATTGTCGGTGATATGGCATGCGGCGCATACGTCGAAGGTGTCTCGAACTACAACGATCACCACAGCGCCATCCCGAAGGACTACCGATGGCATTCGGTGGTCAAGAATCTACAGCTGGACAGGCAGTACAAGCTTGTCATGAATTGCGCCTTTCAGGCCACCAACGGACATGTCATTTCCCCTGGTCATGCCGACTTTCAGATGGTCTTCACCCTTCAATCCAGTTGAAACGCGATAACCCGAGCGGAGCCACCTCCCGATCACGGCCTCGGCGACGAAGGACCGGGCGGGCACAGCAGAGTGGCCCGGTCCCTGCCGCACCCGGACACGTTCGTGGCGTGACACGATGAATTCATGGACGCCAATGGAAAGCCCGTGCTGTACGCCCTGGTGACCGGCTCCCCAGCCGCTCGCGACGTCGGCAAGCTAGTGGCGGCGGCGCAGGGCGACGGCTGGGAGGTGTGCGTGATCGCCTCGCCGTCCGGTATCGGGTTCATCGACGTCGACGCCATCAGGACACAGACGGGTTATCCCGTGCGCAGCGAGTACAAGGAACCGGGCACGCCGGATGTGCTGCCGCCCGCCGATGGCATCATCGCCGCCCCGCTCACCGGCAATTCGATCGCCAAATGGGCTGCGGGAATCTCCGATACGCTGCTGCTCGGTCTGCTGGTCGAAGGGCTGGGCAAGGGGCTGCCGATCGTCGGCGTGCCGTACTCGAACCGCGCGCAGATCAGCTTTCCGGCGATCCAGGAAGGGATACGCAAACTTTCCGACTGGGGCGTCACCATCGTGATCGGCGAAGGTGAGCCGCACGAGCGGGGCACCGGGGAAGCGCGCCTGCCCCTGTTCCCTTGGCAGGCAGCCTGGAAAGCGCTCCTCGAGCACCCGCGCCGCGAGCGCTCCACGCCGAACTGACCAACGGTCCAGCCGCCTACCGCTCGCCATACCCGCTCGTTTCGCCGCCGGGCATCGCGCGTGGCCGAATACATCAGTCGCGAGCCGGTTGCCGCGAAGTCCGTGCCACCGCCCGCGTCGGACATCACCGCGTGGGCCTGCTCGATCCGCACTCAGCGATCGGTGGCGTTCGGCCCGATCCACTGGTCGAACAACCGGTCCACTTCGCCGGTCGCGAGCCGGGTGGTCAAGTAGGCGTCCAGTACGGCCGCCAGAACCGGATCGTTCTTGCGCACCAGCAGCACCTTGCCGAACGAGTCGAACGGCGCTTCGGGATGCAGCACTTGCAGGTCGGGGTGCTGACGTACGCGGTAGCGGCCCTCGACCGAGTCGGTGACGAACACGTCGGCGCGGCCCTGCTCGATCTCACCGAAGATCGTCAGATTGTCCGGCCACAAGGTGAGCTGCGCGTCGGGGAAGTGCTTGCGCGCGAAGTCCTCGTTGGTGCCCCCGCGATTGGCGATCACCCGCACCTCGGGGCGGTTGATCTCCGCGACGGTCGAGTACGCCGCGCCGTTCGCGCGATGGGTGACCGGGGCCTTGCCGTCGGTCCCGTAGGTGATCGAGAAGTCGGCGAACGCGCGACGCGACGGCAGGTCGGAAATGCCGCCGACCGCGACATCGCAGTTGCGCTCGGCGAAGTCGGTCTGCAGCGTCGCCCAGGTCACGGGCACGAACTCGATCGGACGGCCGAGCAGTGCGGCGAAACCCCGCGCGAGATCCACGTCCACGCCGCGGTAGCCGCCCGCGTCGTCCCTGATCGAGTACGGCGGGTAGTCACCCGGCGTGCAGGCGCGCAGCGCGGACGATGTCTCCGGCTGCGCGACCGCCGGAATCGCGGCTGCCACAAGGGCTGTCCACCCGGCTGTCAGTACCGCGCCGATCCGGCCGGGCAGCGTCATCCGGCTATGCAACGATCACTTCTCGTTGCGCGCCTTGGGGAAACGCGCTTGCTTGGCGACCCAGCCCGCCATCTTGGCCCAGTGCCCCTTGCGCGGCGTGACGATCGAGGTGAGCTCACGATCCCATTCATCCGCCTCGGTGAGACCGTCGACGGTGGCGACCAGCGCCTTGGCGGTCTCCAGGTCCGGGACGACCCGGTCACCGAGCACACCATCGGAGCCGACCAGGGTGACGCGCACGCCGGCCCGGCCGATCGGCTGCAGCACGGCCGTGGCGGATCGCCCGTGGTCGGCGACGAACCCCTTGACGGATTCCACGAGGGCGCCCGACAGCTTCTCCGGCGCCGTGGCGGTTTCAGCACTCATGGCATGCAGTTTACCGACCGGTAGGCACCGCGCCCGCCGCTCGGGTGTAGAACTGGAACTCATGCGCGCCATTCAGGTTTCCGAACACGGTGGTCCCGAGGTCCTGAAGTACGTCGAGGTGCCGGATCCGCAGGTCGGGGCCGACCAGCTGCTGGTCGACACGCAGGCGATCGGCATCAACTTCATCGATACCTACATCCGCACCGGGCGCTACCCGCAGAGCGTGCCCTACATCCCCGGAGTGGAGGGCACCGGCGTCGTCACCGAGGTCGGCGCGAACGTCACCGAATTCGCGGTCGGCGACCGGGTCGCCTGGGCCGCCGCACCCGGCAGCTATGCGCCGAAGGTCGCGGTGCCCGCCGCGGTCGCCATTCCGGTGCCCGACGGCGTCGACCCTCCGGCGGCCGCGTCGGCGCTGTTGCAGGGCATGACCGCGCACTATCTCATCGAGTCCGTCTACAAACCCGAACCCGGCGAGTCGGTGCTGGTGCACGCGGGGGCGGGCGGCGTCGGTCTGATCCTCACCCAGCTGCTCAACACACGCGGCGTCCGGGTGATCACCACGGTCTCCTCCGACGAGAAGGAGACGCTGTCGCGCGCGGCGGGAGCCGCCGAGGTGCTGCGTTACGGCGACGATCTCGCCGACCGGGTGCGCGCCCTCACCGATGGCGTCGGCGTGGCCGCGGCCTACGACGGCGTCGGCGCGGCGACCTTCGAATCGAGCCTCGCCGCGTTGCGCGTGCGCGGGACGCTCGCCCTGTTCGGCGGCGCGAGCGGTCCGGTGCCGCCGTTCGACCTGCAACGGCTCAGCACCGCGGGCTCGCTGTTCGTCACCCGTCCGACCCTCGCGCATTACACCCGCGACCGCAGCGAACTCACTTGGCGCGCGGGCGACATCCTCGACGCCATCGCCAAGGGCACGCTGAACATCCGGATCGGCGCGACCTATCCGCTCGCCGACGCCGAGCGCGCCCATCGCGACCTGGAAGGCCGCAAGACCACCGGTTCCATCGTCCTGCTTCCGTGAACACGTGCGGTGGGCGATCCGGCAGGCCGCCCACCGCAGACGTCAGTAGTCGCGGCCGGTGAGACCGCGATAGATGAAGCGGGTCAGGCCCTCGACGGCCTGGTCGTCGGTCAGTTCGACGTTGCCTTCCTCCACGGCGGCCAGCAGGCTCTGGGTGAGCATGAACATCATCGCCAGGCTGGCGTCGTCCGTGCTCGGCAGCCGCAATCCCTTGTCGGCGAAGCCGGCCACATGGTCGGCGATGTCAGCGCGCTGCTGAACGCCGAAGCGCGCGAGCATCTGCGCGAATTCCTCGTTCACCAGAGCAGCCTGGTTCACCGCGCGCAGCACGGGCGCGTGCTCTCGCGCGAAGGCCCAATACCCGGCGACGTGATAGCGCACCGCCTCCGGGTCGCTGAAATCCGGGTTGTGGTCGGGCCCCTCCGCGCGCTCGTCCCCCGCCGCCGCCAGGTCGTTCAGCAGCGCCTGGAGTAGTTCTTCCTTACCGGCGAAGTGGTTGTAGAACGACCCGGCGGCCCGCCCGGCGGCCGTCGTGATGTCGGTGATCTTGGTGTTCAAGTAGCCGCGCTCGGCGAACAAGCGCAGGGCCGCGGCCTTCAACGCCTGCTCGGTTTCGGCGGACTTCTCCTTGCGACTCAGCGACACCCACCTCACCTCCTTGACAACGCAACGTACCAAGCATCAAATTGAATCAACATTCACTGAATAAAGATTCATCAGGAGTACGACGTGTCGCAGCTGGTTCTCGTCGCGGGCGCCGGACCAACCGGCCTCACCCTCGCCCTCGATCTCGCTCGCCGGGACATCCCGGTCCGGATCGTCGACAGGGCGGCCAGCTTCTTCGCAGGCTCCCGCGGCGACGGCATCCAGCCGCGCACCCTCGAAGTGTTCGACGACCTGGGCGTATCGGACGCGGTGCTGGCCGCAGGCATGCCGACGCCGGTGATGCGCGTGCACCTGGGCGGGCAGTTCGTGGCCGAACGCAGAATGAGCGAGCCGGTCGAGCCGACCCCCGCCGTCCCCTACCCGAACCTGTGGGTGCTCGGCCAGTCCCGCACCGAAGCCATCCTGCGCGACCGGCTCGCCGAGTTCGGCGTATACGTGGAACTCGGTACCACGCTGACCGGCTTCACCCAGGACGACGACGGCGTCACCGCCACACTCGAACGCGACAGCACCCGGGAGATCGTGCGCGCGGCCTACCTGGTCGGCGCGGACGGCGGCAAGAGCACCGTGCGCAAGACACTCGGCATCCCGTTCGAAGGCAGCACCGACGAATCGCTGCGCATGCTGCTCGGCGACGTGCGCGCCGACGCGCTGGATCACGAGTTCGGCTACTGGTTCGCCGCCGCCGACGAGCCTATGCATGGCATCGCGCTGTCACCGTTGCCCGGTGGGCGCCGGTTCCAGTTCGCCGCTCCCTTGACCGGCGACGCGCCGCCGAGCCTCGAGCTGCTCCAGGAGTACGTGGACCGCTTCTGCGGCCGCGACGACGTCACTCTTACCGACTTGACCTGGGTGACCGTATGGCGGCCGAATGTCCGCCTGGCGCGGCGTTTCCGCGTCGGCCGGATCTTCCTCGCCGGGGACGCCGCCCACGCGCACCCGCCCACCGGCGGTCAAGGCATGAACACCGGCATCCAGGACGCCTACAACCTCGGCTGGAAGCTGGCCGCCGCGCTCTCCGGTGACGACACGCTCCTGGACAGCTACGAAGCCGAGCGCAGGACCGTGGCCGCCGAGGTGCTCGGACTCAGCTCCGCACTGCTGGACAAACTGGTCGACGGCGACGAGGACGCGATGGAGCGCGGAGCGGAGACCCGGCAACTGGACATCAGCTACCGCGACCCCGCCGTGCGCGAGCAACTGGCCGTCGGCGACCGGGCGCCCAACGCGCCGGTGAAGGACGAGCACGGACGACCCATCCGGCTGTTCGACCTGTTCCGCGGGCCGCACGCGACGGTGCTGAGCTTCGGCGCGCAAGCGGAGGCCGTGCCGCATGCGTACGCGGTGGTGCGCCTTGGAGAGCACGTGGCCGGGCCGCACGTGGTGGACGTCGACGGGCACGCCTACGCGGCCTACGCCGCGAGCGAGGGCACCCGGGTGCACGTCCGGCCGGACGGCTACATCGGCGCGCTCAGCTGAAGAAGCTGCCGATGGTGTCCCAGCCGAGCACCGAGTCCACCGCGAGGCCGCAGAACACCACGGCGAGGTAGTTGTTCGACTGCAGGAACAGCCGCAGCGGCTTCACCGATTCGCCGCGCCGCACGCCCGCGTACAGCTGGTGCGCCATGAGCAGGAACCACGCTCCGGCCACCAGCGCCACGGCCGCGTAGATCACACCGGTGGCGGGCACCAGAGCGAGGGTGGTGAGCACGGTCAGCCAGGTGTAGACGACGATCTGCTTGGTGACGGCCCGCTCGGTGGCGACCACCGGCAGCATCGGCACGCCCGCCGCGCGGTAGTCCTCCTTGTAGCGCATGGCCAGGGCCCAGGTGTGCGGCGGCGTCCAGAAGAAGATGACGCCGAACAGTGCGACGGCGGGCCATCCGATGCCGCCGGTCACCGCCGACCAGCCCACCAACGCCGGCATGCAGCCCGCCGCGCCGCCCCACACCACGTTCTGCGAGGTGCGGCGCTTGAGGCCCAAGGTGTAGACGAAGACGTAGAACAGGATGGTCGCGACGACGAGCAGGCCGCTGAGCAGATTGGCCTGCCACCACAGCCAGGCGAAAGAACCCGCGCCGAGCACGACGCCGAACACGAAGGCGTTGCGGGTCGGCACCGCCTCCCGGGCCAGCGGCCGCTTGGCGGTGCGCTTCATGACCTTGTCGATGTCGGCGTCGGCGACGCAGTTGAGCGTGTTCGCGCTCGCCGCGCCCATCCAGCCGCCGAACAGGGTCGCCAGGATCAGGCGGATGTCGACCGTGCCGCGGTCGGCGAGCAGCATGGTCGGAATCGTGGCGACCAGCAGCAGCTCGATCACCCTGGGCTTGGTCAGCGCCACGTAGGCCAGGAGCCGTCGCATCAGCCGGGACGGTAGGCCGGGACCCGTGAACCGGTCGGCCAGCGCCGTCGCGGAGGAGCCGTGCGCACCATCGCCACCCGGCTGTTGCCCAATCCGCACTGTCTCTCCTCGCACGCTGTGCATCGCATCCGGCATGGACCAGCAGTGCGCTCGCCCCGGTGCCACGGATGCGCCCGCGCCGGACTTCGGTCCGCCCCGGCGCCTCTTCCGACCGGTGCGGCGCGACTACTACTACAAAGGATGGTAGACCCCCGCCGCCCCCGCCCTTCCTGTCGCCCCCGCGCTACAGCGCCGGAATGTGACGCGCCCGACGGCTCGTTCCGCGTCGCCGCGACAGCTTCGCCAGGGACGTTCGGCTCGCCCGAACCGCCACCGGTGCGGGGCGCTCGGCCCGATCCGCTCCCCGTCCTCGACCCGCATCAGAACTCACGAGGGCACCTGAGGAGGCGAATCGCGAGGGGCCGCTGCGTCCGCTGCCACTCACGCGCGCCGACCGGCTGGAAATTTCGTCGGACCGGATGCGGCCGGGCGAATCCGCCGCGCCCTGGGGTGACGTTTTCCAGCAACTTCGCTACCGCACTGGCGGACGCCACAAAGCAGTCGCTTGCTCAGCACCGCCTCTCCCCACCGAAAGCGCTTTCTACGAGGGCGTTCGCGGCGCGGCCCGCGTCCGGCGCTGCTACGGCGTGTGCACCGGAGAGACCGATCCCACCCACGCGAGCGCCCATCGTGCAAGGCCGCCAACACCCCGCCGACGCCGTCGCCGCTCGCGAAATCCCACCTGCGAACACGCAGCGCAACGGGCCTCGCGAAACCAAGACAGGGTTAATGGTGTGCCGGTCACCGGGCGCATCTAGGGTAGGTGGGTATACCCGGTGAGCACGCCGTAGCTGCCGCGCGATCATCGCCGTCAGTAACCCACCCGCCGTCGACGAAACCAATGTCAGGAGAACCTCGGTCGTGTCGATCACAGACGACATCCGCGCCCTCACTCAGCCGAACCACCCGGACGACTGGACGGATCTGGACACCAAGGCTGTCGACACCATCCGGGTCCTGGCCGCCGAGGCGGTGCAGAACGCCGGGAACGGCCATCCCGGCACCGCGATGAGCCTGGCGCCGCTGGCGTACACGCTCTACCAGCGCGTCATGCGCATCGACCCGAGCGATCCCAGCTGGGTCGGCCGCGACCGGTTCGTACTGTCCTGCGGGCACTCCAGCCTCACCCAGTACATCCAGCTCTACCTGGCGGGCTACGGCCTGGAGCTGGACGACCTGAAGAACCTGCGCAAGTGGGGCTCGCTCACCCCGGGCCACCCGGAATTCCGGCACACCGACGGCGTGGAGATCACCACCGGTCCGCTCGGCCAGGGACTCGCCTCGGCGGTCGGCATGGCGATGGCCGCGCGGCGCGAGCGCGGTCTGTTCGATCCGGGCGCCGCGCCCGGCACCAGTCCGTTCGACCACTTCATCTACGTGATCGCCTCCGACGGTGACCTGGAGGAAGGCGTCACCTCCGAGGCGTCGTCGCTGGCGGGCACCCAGCAACTGGGCAACCTCGTGCTGGTCTACGACGACAACAAGATCTCCATCGAGGATGACACCACCATCGCCTTCACCGAGGACGTCGCGAAGCGGTACGAGGCCTACGGCTGGCACGTGCAGGTGGTCGAGGGCGGCGAGGACGTCGTCGCCATCGAGGCCGCGCTGGAAGCCGCCAAGGCCGAGACGGGCAAGCCCTCGATCATCGTGCTGCGCACCATCATCGGCTACCCGGCGCCCAGCAAGATGAACACCGGCACCGCCCACGGCGCGGCGCTGGGCGCCGACGAGGTGGCCGCCACGAAGAAGATCCTCGGCTTCGATCCGGACAAGAGCTTCGACGTGGACCCGGCCGTCATCGAGCACACCCGCAAGGTCGTCGAGCGCGGACGCGAGGCGCACGCGCAGTGGCAGAAGTCCTTCGACGCGTGGGCCGCGGCCAACCCCGAGAACAAAGCGCTGTTCGACCGCCTGATCGAACGGCGGCTGCCGGACAACTGGGTCGCGAATCTGCCTGTGCACGAACCGGATCCGAAGGGCATGGCCACCCGCAAGGCGTCCGGCAAGGTGCTCGCCGCACTGGCGCCGGTGCTGCCGGAGCTGTGGGGCGGTTCGGCCGACCTCGCCGAGTCCAACAACACCACCATGCCCGACCAGCCCAGCTTCGGGCCGGAGTCGATCTCCACCGGCATGTGGAAGGCCGACCCATACGGCCGGACGCTGCATTTCGGCGTCCGGGAGCACGCGATGGCCGCGATCCTCAACGGCATCGCGCTGCACGGCCCGACCCGGCCCTACGGCGGCACCTTCCTGGTGTTCAGTGACTACATGCGTCCCGCCGTGCGCCTGGCCGCGCTGATGCGAGTGCCCGCGATCTACGTCTGGACCCACGACTCCATCGGCCTCGGTGAGGACGGCCCGACGCACCAGCCGATCGAGCACCTCGCCGCGCTGCGCGCGATCCCCGGCCTGAACGTGGTCCGTCCGGGCGACGCCAACGAGACCACCTACGCCTGGCGCACCATCCTGGAGCGCGACAGCAGCGAGCACCGGTCGCACTTCTCGGTGTCGGAACTGCCGCACCAGGACGGCCCGTCCGGGCTGGCGCTGACCCGCCAGGATCTGCCGATCCTGGAAGGCACCAGCTACGAGGGTGTGTCCAAGGGCGGCTACGTGCTGGCCGAGGCGTCCACCGGCACACCGCAGGTGATCCTGATCGCCACCGGATCGGAGCTGCAGCTCGCCGTCGCCGCCCGCACTACGCTGGAGGAGCAGGGCATCGCCACCCGAGTGGTGTCGATGCCGTGCGTGGAGTGGTTCGACGCGCAGGACAAGGCTTACCGGGACGAGGTGCTTCCGCCCGCGATCGCCGCTCGTGTCGTCGTCGAAGCCGGTATCGCGATGCCGTGGCACCGGTTCGCCGGTGACGCGGGTGAGATCGTGTCGATCGAGCACTTCGGCGCCTCCGCCGACTACAAGACCCTGTTCCGCGAATTCGGCTTCACTCCGGAAGCCGTCGTTGCCGCCGCGCAGCGCACGCTCGAGAACGTGAAGGGATAAGCGCTCATGGCTCAGAACGAAAATCTCGCCGCCCTCTCGGCGGCGGGAGTGTCCGTATGGCTCGACGATCTGTCCAGGGACCGGATCCGCACCGGCAACCTGCTCGAGCTGATCGAGACCCGGTCCGTCGTCGGGGTCACCACCAACCCGACGATCTTCCAGGTTGCGCTCAGCCAGGGCCACGCCTACGACGGCCAGCTGAAAGAGCTTGCCGCACAAGGCGCGGACGCCGACGCCGCGATCCGCACGATCACCACCGACGACGTCCGCGCGGCCTGCGATGTGTTCGCTCCGGTCTTCGAGGCGACCGGCGGCGTGGACGGCCGGGTCTCCATCGAGGTCGACCCGCGCCTGGCGTTCGACGCCGACCGCACCGTCGCGCAGGCGGTGGAACTGTGGAAGATCGTCGACCGGCCCAACCTGTTCATCAAGATCCCCGCCACCGAGGAGGGCCTGCCCGCCATCACCGCGGTGATCGCGGAGGGCATCAGCGTGAACGTCACGCTGATCTTCTCGGTCCAGCGCTACCGCGCGGTGATGGGCGCGTATCTGGAGGGTGTGAAGAAGGCCAAGGTCGGCGGCCACGACCCGGCCAAGATTCATTCCGTCGCCTCGTTCTTCGTCTCCCGCGTGGACACCGAGATCGACAAGCGGCTGGAGGCGCTGGGCACCGAGGAGGCGCTCGCGCTGCGCGGCAAGGCCGGCATCGCCAACGCCCGCCTGGCCTACGCGGAGTATCAGGACGTGTTCGACGGCGGCAAGCACACCTCGACGTTCCTGAACCTGGCCGCGTCGGGCGCGAATCGGCAGCGCCCGCTGTGGGCCTCCACCGGGGTGAAGAACCCGGAGTACCCCGACACGATGTATGTCACCGAACTGGTCGCGCCGAACACGGTGAACACACTGCCGGAGAAGACGCTCGAGGCGGTCGCCGATCACGGCGTGATCCGCGGCGACACCGTCAGCGGCCGGGCGGCCGCGGCCAGGGAAGTCTTCGATCAGCTCGCCGCGGTCGGCATCGACCTCGACGACGTGTTCGCGGTGCTCGAGCGCGAGGGCGTGGACAAATTCGAGAAATCTTGGGAGGAGCTGCTTTCCGCCACCGCCGACGAGCTGAAGTCGGCGTCGACCGGGAACGCCTGATCGATGGCCGCGGCAGCGCCCACGAACCGGCCGGACACGGCCGAATGGCAGAACCCGCTGCGTGACAAACGGGACAAACGGCTCCCGCGTATCGCCGGACCGTGCAGCATGGTCATCTTCGGCGTCACGGGTGACCTGTCCCGCAAGAAGCTGATGCCGGCCATCTACGACTTGGCGAACCGGGGGCTGCTGCCCCCGGCATTCGGCTTGGTCGGCTTCGCGCGCCGCGACTACGCCGACGAGGACTTCGCCCAAGTAGTGCTCGAGGCGGTGAAGGCGCACGCGCGTACCCCCTTCCGCCAAGAGGTCTGGGACCAGCTCTCCGAAGGCATCCGGTTCGTCCAGGGCAGCTTCGACGACAACGCGGCCTTCGACCGGCTCGCCGACACGCTGACCACGCTCGACAAGGAGCGCGGCACCGGCGGCAACCACGCTTTCTACCTGTCGATCCCGCCGAACATGTTCCCGGTCGTGCTCGACCAGCTCTGCGCGCACGGCCTGGCGCAGACGACCGGGCCGGACGCGGCGCGCAAACCGTGGCGACGGGTGGTGATCGAGAAGCCGTTCGGGCACGACCTGCACAGCGCGCAGGAACTCAACGCGCTGGTCAACGGGGTGTTCCCCGAGGAGCAGGTCTTCCGCATCGATCATTACCTCGGCAAGGAGACGGTGCAGAACATCCTGGCACTGCGCTTCGCCAACCAGCTCTACGAGCCGATCTGGAACGCCAACTTCGTCGACCACGTGCAGATCACGATGGCCGAGGACATCGGCCTCGGCGGCCGCGCAGGCTACTACGACGGCATCGGGGCCGCGCGGGACGTGATCCAGAATCACCTGCTGCAATTGCTGGCGCTCACCGCCATGGAGGAGCCGATCAGCTTCGAGCCCAAGCAGTTGCAGACCGAGAAGATCAAGGTGCTCTCCGCGACCAAACTCGTCGAACCGCTGGACGAGACCACCGCTCGCGGCCAGTACACCGAGGGCTGGCAGGGCAGCGAACACGTGGTCGGCCTGTTGGAGGAGGAAGGTTTCGACCCGAATTCGACGACCGAGACCTATGCCGCGATCAGGCTGGAGATCGACACCCGCCGCTGGGCGGGTGTCCCGTTCTTCCTGCGCACCGGAAAGCGTCTCGGCCGCAGGGTCACCGAGATCGCGGTCATCTTCAAGCGAGCGCCGCATCTGCCGTTCGACCAGACCATGACCGAGGAACTCGGGCAGAACGCGCTGGTCGTCCGGGTGCAGCCGGACGAGGGCGTCACCACCCGGTTCGGTTCCAAGGTGCCGGGCTCCAGCATGGAGGTGCGCGACGTCAACATGGACTTCAACTACGGCGAGGCGTTCACCGAGTCCTCTCCCGAGGCCTATGAACGCCTGATCCTCGACGTGCTGCTCGGGGTTCCGTCGCTGTTCCCGGTGAACGCGGAAGTCGAATTGTCCTGGCGCATCCTGGATCCGGTGCTCGAGCACTGGGCCGCCGAAGGCAGGCCGGAGCCGTACGAGGCGGGTACCTGGGGTCCGGCCTCGGCCGACGAGATGATCGCCCGCACCGGGCGGGAATGGCGGCGCCCGTGATCGTCGACATGCCCGAGACCAAGACCGGCGAGGTCACCAAGCGCATCGTGCAGTTGCGCGAGAGCAACGGTGTGATCACCGTGGGCCGCGTGCTCACGCTCGTGGTGTGCACGCTCGACAGCTCCGAAGCCGAGCACGCGATAGAGGCGGCGAACGAGGCAAGCCGCGAGCACCCCTGTCGCGTGGTGGTGCTCGCGCGCGGCGACCGGGAGGCCGCCACCCGGCTGGACGCGCAGATCCGGGTGGGCGGCGACGCGGGCGCGGCCGAGGTCATCGTGCTGCGCCTGCAAGGTCAGCTGGTGAACCACGAGAGCAGTGTCGTCATCCCGTTCCTGCTGCCGGACACGCCGGTGGTCGCCTGGTGGCCACGCGGGGCGCCGGAGTTCCCGTCCAAGGATTCGGTGGGCCGCCTGGCGGGCCGCCGCATCACCGACGCCACGTTCGCGCCCGATCCGCAGGCGGCGATCAAGAAGCGGCTGCAGTCCTACGCCAGCGGCGACACCGATCTGGCCTGGAGCCGGATCACGTACTGGCGCGCTCTGCTGGCGGCGGCCATGGACGAGCCGCCGTTCGAGTCGGTGGATTCGGTGACGGTGTCCGGGCTGCGCGACGAACCCGCTCTGGACATCCTGGCCGGTTGGCTGGCCGCCCGGCTGGACTGCCCGGTCCGCAGGCGCACCGGGCCGCTGCGGGTAGAACTGCACCGCCCGACCGTCTCCATCGCGATCGAACGCCCGCAGACCGGACGCACCGCGACGTTGACCCGCACCGGGGAACCGGTGCAGCGAATCGCTCTGGCGCGCAGAGCGACTCGCGATTGCCTCGCCGAAGACCTACGCAGGCTGGACGCCGACGAGACCTACGCGGAGGCGCTCGCCGGACTCGAGAAGGTGATCTATGAGTGAGCACACCGATTCGCCGTTCCCCAGCGACACCGTCGAGGTGCACCTCGACCAGGAGTCGCTGGTGGCCGCCGCGGCGGCCCGCTTCGTCTCGGTCGTGGTGGCGGCCCAGGCGGATCGGGGTTCCGCGTCGGTGGTGGTGACCGGCGGCGGCACCGGCATCGCCTTGCTGGAGCAGGTGCGCAAGTCGCCGGGCGACATCGACTGGTCCCGGGTCGACGTGTTCTGGGGCGACGAGCGTTTCGTACCCGCGAACGATCCGGAGCGCAACGACCTGCAAGCCAGGCAGGCCCTGTTCGACCACGTGCCGGTGGACCCGGCGCGGGTCCATCCGGTGGCCGCCTCCGACGGCGAGTATCCGGACCCGGTGGAGGCGGCCGCCGAGTACTCCGCGACGGTGCACGCCCACCTCGCCGAACACGGCGCGTTCGATCTGCATCTGCTCGGCATGGGCAGCGAGGGGCACGTGAATTCGCTGTTCCCGCACACCGACGCCGTGCGCGAAGAGCACGAACTCGTGGTCGCCGTCACGAATTCACCGAAACCGCCGCCGGTGCGGGTGACGCTCACCCTCCCCGCGATCCGCCGCAGCAGACACGTGGTGCTGGTGGTCGGCGGCGCGGCCAAGGCCGAGGCGGTGGCCGCGGCCATCGGCGGCGCGGACCCGGTGGAGGTGCCCGCGGCCGGTGCGACGGGTATCGACTCCACCACGTGGCTGCTCGATCAAGAGGCCGCGTCGGCTCTGGGCTGACGAGAATCCAGACGATCGCGTAAATTTGCCCGCTGCCAGGCTGGATTGCCGGAAGAACAACGCCGGAAATTCCAGCCGGGCGGTGGAATTTACGAGATGATCGGTCGGTGACCGAGCAGGCAGTGGATTTGGACGAGCGGTTCCGCACCGCCGTCGCCGCACTCGTCCCGCGACCGGGCCGATCGGCGGACGAGCCGATCGCGCCCGGCAGTGCCATCACGGGCGCTGCGTGCCTGGAACTGTTCGAAGCCCAGGCGACGAGCAGGCATCTCGATCTAGCGGCACGCCGTCTCGGCGGCACCCGACGCGGTTACTACAGCATCGGATCGTCCGGTCACGAAGGCAACGCCGCCGTGGCGGCCGCCCTGCGGGTCACCGACCCCGCGCTCCTGCACTACCGGTCGGGGGCATTCTTCGTGCACCGGGCCCGCCGCGTGCCCGGGCTGGACCCGATCCGGGACGTGCTGCTCGGCGTGGTCGCCGCGGCGGCGGACCCGATTTCCGGCGGGCGGCACAAGGTGTTCGGCAGCGCCGCGGCCCACATCATCCCGCAGACCTCGACCATCGCGTCGCACCTCCCGCGCGCGGTCGGGTTGGCGTTCGCGATCGATCGGGCGGCGCGGCTCGGTGTCGCTGGTCCGTGGCCCGTCGATTCGGTGGTGGTGTGCAGTTTCGGCGACGCGTCGGCGAACCATTCCACCGCGGCCGGGGCGATCAATGCCGCGATCCACACCGCGCGCCAGGGAGTCGCGATGCCCGTCCTGTTCGTCTGTGAGGACAACGGCATCGGGATCAGCGTCCCCACTCCTCCGGGTTGGATCGAGCAGGCGTACGGCAGTCGTCCGGGCCTGGCGTACTTCCACGCGGACGGCTGCGCCGCACTGGACGCGCTGACCAGCGCCGAGGCGGCCGCGCGGTGGGTACGCGACCACCGCGCGCCCGCGTTCCTGCATCTGCGGACCGTGCGGCTGCTCGGCCACGCGGGATCCGACGTCGAAACCGCCTACCGCCGCCCCGCCGACCTCGCCGCCGGCCTCGCCCGCGACCCGGTGCCTGCGACCGCGCGGTTGCTCATCGAGTCCGGCGTGGCCACACCCGCCGACGTGCTCGACCGCTACGCCGAGCTGGGTCGCCGTGTCGCCGCGGCCGCCGAACTGGTCTCGGCCGAACCGAAACTCGCCTCCGCGGCGGCCGTCATGGCCCCGATCGCCCCGTCCCGTCCGGCGCTCGTGCGCGCCGACGTGCTGCGCACCGGGCCGCTCCCCCGCGCTCACGCGGACCCCGGCGACGCGATCGCGAGCCCGGATGCGCCGCCCCGGCGCAACGGCGCGGCACGGACGGATCCGATGACCGTGGCGCAGGCGATCAACGACACCCTCGCGAGCCTGCTGGAGCGAGATCGCGACGTGCTGGTCTTCGGGGAGGACGTCGGCCGCAAAGGCGGCGTGTACGGCGTGACGAAGGGGTTGCAGAAGACGTTCGGCGCGCGCCGGGTGTTCGACACTCTGCTGGACGAGCAGAGCGTGCTCGGCACCGCGCTGGGCTCGGCGCTGGCCGGGCTCGTGCCCATCCCGGAAATCCAGTACCTCGCCTACCTGCACAACGCCGCCGACCAGATCCGCGGCGAAGCGGCCACGTTGTCGTTCTTCTCCGGCGGCCGCTACCGCAATCCGATGGTGGTGCGCATCGCCGGATACGCCTACCAGAAAGGGTTCGGCGGCCATTTCCACAACGACAACTCGGTGGCCGCGCTGCGCGACATCCCCGGCGTCGTGCTGGCCTCCCCGTCCCGCGCCGACGATGCCGCGGCGATGCTGCGCACTTGCGTGTCCGCGGCCCGGGTGGACGGCAGGGTGTGCCTGTATCTCGAGCCCATCGCGCTGTATCACACCCGCGACCTGCACGACTTGGGCGACGACGGGTGGCTGGCGCGCCCGTCGGCGGCCGGACACGTCGATATCGGCCGCGCCCGGGTCTACGGCGAGGGGGCCGACCTGACCATCGCCGCTTTCGCCAACGGCGTGCCGATGAGCCTGCGCGTGGCGCGGCGGCTGGCCCGGCACGGCATCCACGCGCGAGTGCTCGACCTGCGCTGGCTCGCGCCGCTTCCGGTGGAGGACCTTTTGCGGCACGCGCAGGCGACCGGACGGGTGCTCGTCGCGGACGAGACCCGCCGCAGCGGTGGCGTATCGGAGGCGGTGTGCGCCGCTCTGATCGACGCCGGTTTCACCGGCCGTCTCGCGCGTGTGACCAGCGAAGACAGTTTCGTACCGCTCGGTCCGGCCGCCGCGACGGTGCTCTTGGACGAGGACCGCGTCGAAGCTGCGGCCCTCCGGATGCTGGTCGACGAGACCGGCACGCAGCCGCGGCGCGCCGAGGCCCGGCATTCCCCGGAATTCGATTCGGCCGGGGAATAGTGGAAATACAGTGAGGGTGACGGTGACCAGCAGTGGAAAGGACTCGCGATGACCACGATGTCCATGCTCGGCGAGGTACGACCGGAGCACGAGCACACGGCCGACGGCGACCTGGTGCTTCTGCACTACCTGCGGTCGTTCCACAAGCCCGTGCTGGACGTCTGGTCGGCGGCCACCGAGCGCGGCCAGCTCGCCCGCTGGCTCGGCGCCGTCTCCGGCGGTAACGGCAACCTCACCATCGACTTGTTCGACGGTCCCGTCTCCGGCCCGGTCGCGGTGCGGGTCGACCATTGCCAGGCGCCGCACGAACTGGTCGTGCACATCGACGGCTGCCTGCTCGAAGTCCGGATGAGCCAGGTCGGCGTGGTCACCACCGTGGAACTGACCCGCCGCCACGTGCCGCCCGCCGACGCCGGCGCGATCGGCCCGCGCTGGCAATACCTGCTCGACCGCCTCACCGCCTACCTCGACTACCAGCCGCTGCCGCGGTGGTCGGACTACCCGAAGCTGGCCGGGGAATACCAGTAGCTCGGCGACTCAGTAGAAGAACCCGGCGACGCCCCATCCGGGACGCGCCTGCGCCTCCCGGATCCACGCGACGCAGGACTCGATGGCCGCGAGCACCTCGTGGTCGACCTCCTCCCGTTGCGGCGGTGTGGTGGACTCCCACTGCACCAGCGCTTCCGCGCACTGCTCCGGCGTCCATTCGCCGTAGCCGGGCAATTCGTCGGGCTGCGGCAGCGAGGACGGCAGCGAGTGGTACATGAACGCGCGGACGCTGACCGCTTTGATGCCGAGCGTGGCCAGGCCGTCGTCGATGTGGTCGAGCCAGCGGCCACGGAACGCCGAGAAGTAGCGGTTGTCCACGAACCGCCCGTAGAACTGGCAGATCGTCTGGTAGGCGTAGCCGTACTGGAAACCGTAGGCCGGGTCGAACGGGCCGCCGTCGATGACGGCGCGCACCGCCTCGTAACGGGTGGGCGCGCCGGCCGCGATCTCGTCGGCGAACCAGTCGTCGTCGTGGGTCAGCTGGGCCTTGAACCGGCCGCCGATCATCCGCCGGAGCTTGTCGTCCCGGGACCCGATGGCGCCGGAGATCCTGTCCAGTTCGACGACGTAGATGCTCAGGCTATAACTCATTCACCGAACATTAGCGGTGCCCACCGACAACGAACCCCGCTGAGCCCGAGGGCGTTTCGCCTCAGGCCGGAAGCTCGGCCCGGTGCGCCGCGAGGTGGGCGAGATGCTCGGTGAGCAACGCGTTCACCTGCTCGGTCCGCTCCAACTGCACGAGGTGGCCCGCGTCGGCGATCTCGGTGACCGCGCGCAGGTCGGTGACGTGCGCGCGCAGGGTGGCCAGCGGGTCACGACCGCTGAATCCTTCCATGTCGGGATCGCGGTCGCCGTACAGGAAGTAGGCGGGCACGGTGACTTTCGCGTCCGCGTAGTCGGCGGTGAGTTCCCAGTTGCGGTCCAGGTTGCGGTACCAGTTCAGCCCGCCGGTGAATCCGGTGCGTTCGAAATCCCCTGCCAGCACGTCCAACTCGTCCGCGCCGAGCCAGCTCCACGGCAGCGCAGGCGCTTGCGGCAGCACGTCGAGGTAGCCGGTGCCCTCGGCCGGGAAGCGCCAGGTGTCCAGATAGTGGTAGTCGGCGCTGAGCGCGTAATACACGCGGGCCAGGAACCCCCTCGGATCCGCGGCGAGTTCCTCGTCCGCCACGCCCGGGGTCTGGAAATAGTGCAGGTGCAGGAAGTGCCGAGCCGCGGCCTTCGCCCACAACTGCGACGGAGCGCGCGGCGGGCGCGGCGCGAACGGGTTGTTCAAGACGATGACGCCGCGCACCCGCTCCGGTGCGCGCAACGCCAGTTCCCACACCAGTGCCGCACCGAAGTCCAAGCCGACGAACACCGCCTGCTCGGCGCCGATGTCGTCGAGCATGGCGAGCAGATCCCCGCAGACCGCGCGATTCGTGTACGCCTCCGGGTCGGCCGGGATCTCGGTCCGGCCGTACCCACGCAAGTCCGGCGCCAGAGCGCGGTATCCGGCCGCGGCGATGGCGGGAAGCTGGCGATGCCAGATGTACCAGGTGTGCGGGAAACCGTGGCAGAAGACCACCGGCTGCCCCGCTCCCTGCTCGGCGACGTGCATGCGGACACCGCCGGACGTCACGAACCGATGGGTCAGTTCCACTCGGACCTCCAAAACCTAGAACACGTTATCGTTTCACGGTAATGTTCCGGTTTCGTGAGCGGAATACCCGAGAGGCTCGAAGGCAAGGTCGCGGTGGTCACCGGCGCCAGCCGCGGCATCGGCAAGGGGATCGCGCTGGAACTCGGTGCGGCGGGTGCCACGGTGTTCGTCACCGGGCGCTCGACGGCGCAGGGACGACTACCCGGCACCGTACACGCCACGGCCGCGGAAATCGATGCCGCGGGCGGGGTCGGCATCCCGTTCGTGTGCGATCACCGCGACGACGACGCCGTGGAGCGGTTGTTCGAGCTGATCCGCACCGAGCACGGCAGACTGGACGTGCTGGTGAACAACGTCTACAACTCCCCCGCCGCGGCGCGCTGGCTGGGCAAGCCGTTCTGGGAGGTGCCGCCCGCGGCGTGGGACGAGTCGTTCGACGTCGGCGTCCGATCCCATTACGTGGCGAGCTATTTCGCCGCACCGCTGCTGATCGAATCGGGCGGTCTGATCGTCAACATCTCCTCGCCCGGAGCACGCAGATACATGCACAACGCCGTGTACGGCGTCGCGAAATCCGCTCTGGACCGGCTCACCGCCGACCTGGCGCACAACCTCGCCGGCACCGAGGTGACCGTGGTCTCGCTCTGGCCCGGCATCGTGAATACCGAATTGCTGCAACTGGTTCCGGCCGACGCCGACGGCAAGCGGATGGTCACGCTGCCCGGCGAGGGCACCTTCGACCTCGGCGACGCGCAGACGCCCCGTTTCACCGGCCGCGCCGTCGTCGCGCTCGCCACCGACGGGGGACGGCGCTCACGCACCGGATTGCCCTGGGCGGTTGCCGATCTCGCGGAGTACTACGGGTTCACCGACATCGACGGCCGCGTTCCGCGCGTCGACTGACTCGAGCGCAGCGCGCCGAGGGAAACGCTGCACCGAGCGCGGCGGGCCCGGCGCGCGCCACGCCGGATACACGGGTGAGGACGGTGCGTCGGGATGTTGCGAACTATGCCGGTCATCCGCTCGGCGCGCTGCTGCTCACCTGGCGTAGGGGCCTCGGCGACCGCAGGATCTTCCTGGAATCGGCCGGACCGCTCATCGGCGGCGAAGCGCTTATGGCGGCGCCGGGGCCGATCGCGCTTTGCCTGCCGCGTCCGCCGGTTCCGAACACGCCGGTCTCGCCAGCGCGACGATGTCCGCGTGTCGGCTACCGCCATTCCCCGATGGGGCGGTCTGGCATTGTCGGTTCCCCGGCACTGTCGAGGCAGAACCAATACCAATCACCATTCAGATGATGGAATGCCTCTGACGCGCGAGAGTCCTCGGTGAGCTGGGCGAACCCTGCGCCCCCGCTCGAGCAGTCGCCCGTCATGGGGCTGGTTCTGAAGTAGGTACCCCAGGCGTAGTGGTCGGTACTGTCGATGCGGTAGAGCCCGAGCATGTGACCTTCGAAGCTCCGCGGATCGACACCGTCGCGTACCTCCCGTGCGGCGTCATCGAAGCTGGGCGCGGAGAACTGCCAGCGCACCGCGATTGGTAGGTCCGCGCTCCACGCCGCCACCGTGAATGCCACCACCAGCGCAGGCGCGAGCAGGGGGCTGAGTTCCGGTACCCGAAGTCGCCGGGTTACGGCTACCCGGGTCAGGTAGCCGAGGACCACACAGAACAACCCGAACGACGCGCTGATGACGAAAACCCACAACAGCAACGACTCGGCGCCGGCCGGGGCACTTGCCCGGCCGAGCGCCCCCAGGCAAGACGTAACCGTGCAGACGAGCAACAGCTGCCAGGCCAGCTGCGACCGCAGCCGTCGCTTCTCCTGTCGACCAGCACTGAAGAACCTGCACTCACGCTGCATACACACGGATCGTAGGAACGAGCCACACCGCCGCGACCGGGCTCGGTGCGCGGCACGCGGTGACCGCCGGGATCAGGCGAACTTGATCTCCAGGCCGATGCCGAGAATGGCGATCAGCCAGATGACGCCCGTGAAGATGGTGACGCGGTCGAGATTCTTCTCCACGACGGTGGACCCGGACAGGCTGGACTGCACGCCGCCGCCGAACAGGCTGGACAGACCTCCACCCTTGGCGCGGTGCAACAGCACCAGCAGCACCAGCAGCACGCTGGTGATGATCAGGAGGATATCCAGGAACATCCGCATGCCGGACAGTGTATGCGGTCGGTGCGAGCGCACCGAATCAGGCACTCGGCCGGCACCGGAATCAGCGCCGGTCCACCGCGACCAGGTGGGTGACCTGGTCGCCCTCGGCGGCGCCGAACTTCGCGACGGCCTCTTCCCGTAGCTGATCCTGCGCGGTGAGCCGGACCTGATGCTGGTGCATGTGCTCGGCCCACGACCGTACGACGAACGCCTCGACGAAGCGGTCGACCGCCCCGACGTCGCGATACAGACGCCATTCCATCGCGCCGGTGCGCTGCCGGGACCGGCCGACGAAGGCCATCGCGGCGAGGAACTCCTCGACGTCCTCCGGCGGCACGTCGTAGCTGCGCAGGATGAGCACCGGACCGTCGTCGGGATCGGGCACGACCGCCAGTTCGGGTTCCGGCCAGAACGCCGAGGGTGTCAGGTCGAGCACCTCGGGGTCGTTCCGGATGGGCAACCACACCGTGCTCACCGCGCAGAACGCCAGCAGCACCGCCGCCCACAGCAGCGCGGGCACCGAGCCGATCGCGTCGGCGACCAGACCCCAGACCAGCGAACCGATCGCCTGCCCGCCCATGAACACCAGCAGGTACACCGACAGTCCACGCGCCCGCACCCAGGCGGGCAGCAGCAGCTGCATAGTCGAGTTCATGGTGGACATCGCCAGCAGCCACGCCAGCCCCGCGAACACCAGCAGCACCAGCACCACCGGCAGCACGCGCAGTAGCGCGGTGCCGGCCGTCGCCGCCCCGAACAGGATCGCGGCGATGGTGAGCCGCTGCGTCGGGGTCAGCCACGCTCGCAGCCGGGACAGCGCCGCCGCGCCGAGCACCGCGCCGACGCCGAGGGCGCCGAGCATCAACCCGTAGCCCGACGACGACAGCCCGAGCCGGTCGCGCGCGATCACCGGCAGCAGCGCCCACACCGCGCTCGCGGGCGCGATGAACAGGATCGAGCGCAGCAGCACCCGGCGGATCGCGGGCGCCGCGCGGATGAACCGCGTGCCGGCCTGCAACGCCGCCAGAGGCCGCTCGGTGGGCAGGCGCCGGTCGGTCGCCGGCCGGCGCCAGACCGTGAGTACCGCGACGATTCCGACGAACGACACCGCGTTCAGCGCGAACACCAGCGTCGGCCCGGACAGCGAGACCAGCGCACCCGCCAGCGCGGGTCCCACCGCCCTGCCGATGTTGATATTCATGCTGCCCAGCGCGGACGCCGCCGGGATCTGCTCGCGCGAGACCAGTTCGGGCTGGATCGCCTGCCAGGCCGGCGCGGTCAACGCCTGGCCGCAACCGAGCAGGAACAACAAGGTGAGCAGCACCGCGGGCGTGGTGTGGCCCGTCGCCGTCGACACGGCCAGCAGCAGGGCCAGCACCGCCATCGTGGACTGCGCGCCGAGCAACAGCCTGCGCCGGTCCACCAGGTCGGCGATCACCCCGGACGGGATGGCCAGCAGCATCACCGGAAGCGTGATGGCGGTCTGCACGAACGACACCAGCGCCGCCGCGTTGGGCTGGTCGACCATGATCCATTGCGCGCCGACGGTCTGCATCCAGGTGCCGAGATTCGACACCAGCTGCGCCACCCACAGCGCGCGGTACACCGGTGCCCGCAGCGGCGCCCAAGTGGAAATCGGGGTCGTCGCGGCAGTTGTCACGCGCCGAAGCTTAGTCGCGGCGACGACGACGCCCCGACGCCGCGTCCGGACCCCGGTCCGCCGTACCCGCAGCCGTCGCGGCCAGCAGCAACGCCACGATCAGCAACGCGGCTCCGGCCAGCGCCGGCGCGGTGAGGCGTTCGCCCAGGACCACCGCCGCCAGCACCGCGCCCGTGAGCGGTTCGAGCAGAGCCAGCACCGCGGCGATGCCAGGGCCCGCCTCCGACAGCCCGCGGAAGTACAGGGTGTAGGCGACCGCCGTGGGCGCGAGCCCCAGCACCAGCACGAGCGCGAGACCGGCGGGCGTCGGGTCGAACGTCAGCCCACCCAGTGCCGCGAGCGGAACGAGCAGCACCGCGCCGCCGGTGAACCCGAGCCCCGTGGTGGTCATCGCGTCCAGGCCGGGCACCGGCGCCGCGTTGAGCACGGTGAGCGTCGCGAACGCCACCGCGGCCACCGCCGCCGGCGCCGCGCCCGCCGGCAACGCACCCGCACCGGCACGACCGGTCGGCACGCCGAGCAGCAGCGCCAGTCCGCACAGGGCGATGCCGATCGTCACCACACGGCGGCGGTCCACCGCATGCCGGCCGGTGACATGCTCCAACCCCGCGACGACCACCGGCGACATGCCGATCGTGATCAGCGTCGCGAGGCCGACCGTCGACGCCGCGACAGCGCCGAAGTAGGCGGCCTGGAAGATCGCGGCGAGGACCGCGACCGCGCCGATCCGGCGCCACGCCGACGGATCCCGCGGCCACGGCCGCCGCGTGCCCGCGAGCAGGACCACCAGCAGCAGCCCGCCGACGGCGAGGCGGCAGGTGGCCACCGAGACGGGCGGCAAACCGGTCGCCCGATGGACCAGCGTGCCGAGCAGACCGCCGGTACCCCAGAGCAATCCGGCGCCGACGAGATGGACCACCCCGGAACGGGCGGCAGAGGACACAGATGAGGACATGAAAGATCGCGCTCCTGCGACGAAAGGGATCGGGGTCGCGGAAGCGAGGTGCGCGGCGATGCCGAAAGGGCGCGCCTAACACACGGTGGCGCGCTGGATACCTACACCTCGCTCAGGAGGCGGGCGGCGGGGTGATGGGGAAGCATCGGTGCACGGCACAGATCGTAATACGCCGCCGCGCGAGTCATCCCATGAGTCCGGGATCCGGCGCGGTACAGGGCCGTCGGCAGGCCGATGATGCCGATGCGCACTCCGCGCGGCGGGCCGTCGTCGGTAGCATCGCCGCATGGCGGCACTCTTCGCACGATCAGCACCGCTCGTCCTGGTCGCGCTCTGCGCGATCGCGGCGTGCTCGAGGGGAGAGCCGGATCGCGGCGGGGGCGAGCCGACCCCGGTGGGCCGCACCTTTCTCTCTACGGACGTCGAAGGCACCCCGATTCCCGGCGGCGGCCCGTTGACGATCAGCTTCACCGACGACCGGGTGGCGGCCGACGCGGGGTGCAACAAGTTCACCGGCGCGGTCTCCCTGGACGATCAGGTTCTGCACGTCTCCGGCTTGGCCACCACCTTGATGGCTTGCGAGGACGAACGGCGCGGCGCCGACGAGTGGCTCAGCGGCCTGCTGAATTCCAAACCCACCTGGCGGCTGGAGGGCGCACGGCTCACCCTGCGCGGTCCCGACCGCACGGTGACCTTGCTCGACAAGAAGGTCGCCCGGCCGGACAAACCGGTCAAGGGCACAGCCTGGCTGGTCACCGCGCTCATCACCGACAACAGCAGCATCCGCTCGCGCGCCCTGGACGAGGCGCAGCCGACGCTCACCATCGCCGAGAACGACAGCGTCTCCGGCAGCACCGGATGCAATCGCCTCAGCGGCACCGCCGAGGTGTCCGGCGCGCAGATCACCTTCCGAATCGCCACCACGAAGATGCTGTGCTCGCCGGAGGTGATGGAGGTAGAGCAGTCCGTCCTGAAGGCCTTGGACGGCAAGACCACCGCCACGGTGGACGCCGACACGCTGACCCTGCGCAACGACAACGGCGCGGGCCTGGTCCTGCACGCGCAGTGAGCGCGCTCGCTACTTCTTCCTGGTGAGCACGACGCGGTCGGCGATCCGCTCCGCTTCGCCGGGCGGCGCGAAATAGATCTCCATGACCACCCGGTCGGCCGACTCCAGCCGGATCAGCGTGCGCATCGGGATGGTCTTCCCGACGAACTGCGGGCCGGCTTGCGAACAGTCACGAAAATCCTTGCCGGGCTGAGGGATCGAGCTCCGACATCATCGCACGAGCGGCACGAGCCCGGGTCCGCGATCGCTCTCGGCGTAAACAACACAGCCCGGTATCGCACGCGGCGATACCGGGCTGTCGACTGTCGTGCCTGCTCAGGGCAAGGGGCCGCCCGCAGCGATCGCGGAAAGGGTGGCGAATTCGTCACCCTTGAGCGAAGCGCCGCCGACCAAGGCGCCGTCGATGTCGCTCTGCGCGACCAGTTCTCCGACGTTCTTGGCGTTCACCGAACCGCCGTAGAGCACGCGGACGACCGCCGCGACCTCCGGTCCGGCCAGCTTCTCCAACTCCCCACGGATCGCGCCGCAGACCTCTTGCGCGTCGGCGGGGGTGGCGACCTTGCCGGTGCCGATCGCCCACACCGGCTCATAGGCGATGACGATCTTCGAGATCTCCTCCGGCGTCAGGCCTTTCAGCGATCCCCGCAGTTGCTCGAGGTTGTACTCGACGTGCGTGCCCGCCTCGCGGATGTTCAAGCCCTCGCCGATGCACACGATCGGAGTCATCCCGTGCTTCAACGCCTGCTTGGCCTTGGCCAGCACGGTGGCGTCGTCCTCGTTGTGGTACTGGCGCCGCTCCGAGTGCCCGACCACGACGAAAGTGCAGCCCAGCTTGGCGAGCATGCTCGCGCTGATCTCACCCGTGTAGGGCCCCGACTCGTGCACCGAGACGTCCTGGCCGCCGTAGGTGAGCAGGAGCTTGTCCCCTTCGACCAGCGTCTGCACGCTGCGGATGTCGGTGAACGGCGGGATCACCGACACGTCCACCTTGTCGAAGTACTTCTCCGGCAGGGCGAACGCGATCTTCTGCACCAGAGCGATGGCCTCGAGGTGGTTGAGGTTCATCTTCCAGTTGCCCGCGATGAGCGGTTTGCGTGCCATGGTCAGTCCTCCAACACCGCGATGCCGGGCAGTTCCTTGCCCTCCAGGTACTCCAGCGACGCGCCGCCGCCGGTGGAGATGTGCGAGAAACCGTCCTCCGGCAGGCCGAGCGCCCGCACGGCCGCGGCCGAGTCGCCGCCACCGACCACGGTGAACGCGCCCTTGCCGGTAGCGGTCACGATCGCCTCGGCCACCCCGCGGGTGCCCGCCGCGAACTTCTCGAACTCGAACACGCCCATCGGCCCGTTCCAGAAGACGGTCCGCGCCTCGGTCAGCAAGGCCGCGAAGCGATCCACCGAGTCCGGGCCGATGTCCAGGCCGAGCCAGCCGTCCGGAATCTCGTGCGCGGGAACCACTTTCGACTCCGCATCGGCGGCGAACTTGTCGGCCACCACGATGTCACGCGGCAGGTGGATGACGTCGGCGTACTGCTCGAGCAGCTGCTTGCAGGTGTCGACCATCTCCTCCTGCAGCAACGAGGCGCCCACCGAAAGGCCCTGTGCGGCAAGGAAGGTGAAGCACATGCCGCCGCCGATCACCAGCGTGTCGACCTTCGGGGCGAGCGCTTCGATGACCGCCAGCTTGTCGGAGACCTTGGACCCGCCGAGCACGACCGCGTACGGGCGATCCGGGTTCTCGGTCAGCTTGGCCAGCACCTCGACCTCGGCCGCGACCAGCGTGCCCGCGTAGTGCGGCAGCTGCTCGGCGACGTCGTACACCGACGCCTGCTTGCGATGCACCACGCCGAATCCGTCGGAGACGAAGGCGCCGTCGTCGCCGACCAGTTCGACCAGCGCCGCGGCCAGCTTGGCCCGGTCGGCGTCGTCCTTGCTGGTCTCGCGCGGGTCGAACCGGATGTTCTCCAGCAGCAGCACGTCGCCGTCGGTGAGGCCCTCCGACCGCGCGAGCGCGTCCTGGCCCACCACGTCACCGGCGAGCTGGACGTTGCGGCCCAGCTCCTCGGCGAGCCTGGCGGCCACCGGCGCCAGTGACAGCTTCGGGTCCGGCCCGCCCTTCGGCCTGCCGAGGTGCGCGGTCACGACGACCTTGGCGCCCGCCTCGGCGAGCGCCTTGATGGTGGGCGCCGACGCGACGATGCGGCCGGGGTCGGTGATCTGTCCGTTGTCGTCGAGCGGGACGTTCAGGTCCGAGCGCACCAGTACGCCCCGGCCCTCCACACCCTCGCCGAGCAGATCCGCGAGTGTCTTGACAGCCATGCGCGTCAGAGCGACTTGCCGACGAGGCCGATGAGATCGGCGAGACGGTTGGAGTAACCCCACTCGTTGTCGTACCAGGACACGACCTTGACCTGGTCGTCGATCACCTTGGTCAGCGGAGCGTCGTAGATCGACGAGGCCGGGTCGGTGACGATGTCGCTGGAGACGATCGGATCGGTGTTGTACTTGAGGATGCCCTTCAGCGGGCCCTCGGCGGCGGCCTTGTAGGCGGCGTTGATCTCCTCGATGGAGGCCGACTTGCGCAGGGTCGCGGTCAGGTCGGTGACCGAACCGGTCGGGACCGGGACGCGCAGCGCGTAGCCGTCCAGCTTGCCCTGCAGCTCGGGCAGCACCAGGCCGATGGCCTTCGCGGCGCCGGTGCCGGTGGGCACGATGTTCAGCGCGGCGGCGCGGGCGCGGCGCAGGTCGCTGTGCGGGCCGTCCTGCAGGTTCTGGTCCTGAGTGTAGGCGTGGATGGTGGTCATCAGGCCACGCTCGATGCCGAACTCGTCGTTGAGCACCTTGGCCAGCGGGCCGAGGCAGTTGGTGGTGCACGAGGCGTTGGAGATGATGTTCTGGCTGCCGTCGTACTTGTCGTCGTTGACGCCCATGACGATGGTGATGTCCTCACCCTTGGCCGGGGCGGAGATGATCACCTTCTTCGCGCCTGCGGCGAGGTGCCCCTTGGCCTTGGTGGCGTCGGTGAAGATGCCGGTGGACTCGACGACCACGTCGACGCCGAGGTCGCCCCACGGCAGTGCGGCGGGGCCCTCCTTGATGGCCAGCGCCTTGATCCGCTGGTCGCCCACCACGATGGTGTCGTCGCCGTCGAGCGAGACGTCCTGGGGCAGCCGGCCGAGGATCGAGTCGTATTTGAGCAGAGTGGCGAGGGTCGCGTTGTCGGTGAGGTCGTTGACCGCGACGATCTCGATGTCGGTGGTGCCGAGCGCCTTCTGCGCCTCCACCGCCCGGAAGAAGTTACGTCCGATACGACCGAAGCCGTTGATGCCTACCCGGACAGTCACGTTATCGCTCCTCAACTTTCCAGCGGATCATTCCGATGTCCACTCACACTAACGCCCTGCGGTGACCTCGCCGACACGCACCTGGCATTCGCGCGGGCGGGATGCCTGGTCAGACGCCCGACCAACAGGAATTCCGGCCGCAGGAACGCCACGATCCCCGCGACCATCCGGCCGCGGGGATCGTGGCGAGCGCGCAGACGCGGGATCAGGCTTCGTCGAGCAGTTCGGCCGTCACGGCCGACTCGGTGTCCGGCACGCCCAGTTCCTTGGCACGCCGGTCGGCCATCGACAACAGCCGCCGGATGCGGCCGGCGACGGCGTCTTTCGTCATCGGCGGGTCGGCGAGCTGACCGAGTTCCTCCAGCGAGGCCTGACGGTGCTGCACGCGCAGCTTGCCCGCGGCGGCGAGATGGTCGGGCACGTCGTCGCTGAGGATCTCCAGCGCGCGTTCCACCCGGGCCGCCGCTGCCACCGCGGCCCGCGCGGAGCGGCGCAGGTTGGCGTCGTCGAAGTTGGCCAGGCGATTCGCCGTCGCGCGCACCTCGCGGCGCAGCCTGCGTTCTTCCCACACCATGCGGGTGCCGTGCGCGCCCATCCTGGTCAGCAACGCACCGATCGCCTCGCCGTCGCGCACCACCACACGGTCGGTGCCGCGCACTTCGCGCGCCTTGGCGGTGATGCCGAGCCGCCGGGCCGCGCCGACCAGTGCCAGCGCCGCCTCGGGTCCGGGGCAGCTGACCTCGAGCGCCGAGGAACGTCCGGGTTCGGTGAGCGAGCCGTGGGCGAGAAACGCGCCGCGCCAAGCGGCTTCGGCGTCGGCGATGCTGCCGCCGACCACCTGCGCAGGCAGGCCGCGCACCGGACGGCCGCGCACATCGAGCAGGCCGGTCTGCCGGGCCAGCGCCTCCCCTTCTTTGGAGACGCGCACGACGTACCGGGAGGTCTTGCGCAGACCGCCCGCGCCGAGCACGTGCACGTCGGACCCGTAGCCGTAGAGCTCGAAGATCTCCCGGCGCAGCCTGCGCGCGATGGACCCCATGTCCACCTCGGCCTCGACGATCACCCGGCCGCCGACGATGTGCAGGCCGCCCGCGAAACGCAGCAGTGCGGACAGTTCCGCCTTGCGGGAACTCACCTGCGACACGGTGAGCCTGCTCAGCTCGTCTTTCACATCGGCTGTCATCGCCACGGGACGCGCTCCTTTCCACCCAACCCGGAACGCACATCCTGACCCATGTGCCGTCCCTCGACTCGAAGCCCTGCCATTTGCGGCCGAGGTTGCCGGATCAGTTGATCCAGTGCGGCGGCAAGCTTTCCGGGGTGATGCCGGTCCGTTCCCGCTTCGGCGACATCGGAGAAGGTTACTCGTGCCCGCAACTGTTCGGCAGCCCTGGCCACATGTTCCCGCTCGCGGCCCTCCGGTACCGAGCCGGAGTCGACCAGCACCTCGTCGACGACGAATTCCGGTGCGTGCTGGGACAATACATGCAAATGCCGCTCCGCGGAGAACCCCGCGGTCTCCCCCGGCTCCGCGGCGAGGTTGAGCACCAGGACTTTCCGCGCCCTGGTGTACACCAGGGCCTCCCGTAGCTCCGGGACGAGGACGTGCGGGATCACGCTGGTGAACCACGATCCCGGGCCGAGCACCACGACGTCCGCGTGTTCGATCGCCGAGGTCGCCTCCGGACTGGCCGGTGGATCGGACGGAATCAGCCGCACTCGCCGCACCTTACCCGGCGTCGTCGCGATGGCAACTTGACCGCGAATGCAGCGGCTCACCCGTGGATCCGCTTCCAATCCGGACACGTCCGCCTCGATGTCCAGCGCGATCGGCGACATCGGCAGCACCCGTCCGGTGATGCGCAACATGCGGGCGACCTCGTCGAGCGCGGCGACCGGGTCACCGAGCACCTCGGTGAGTCCGGCCAGGATCAGGTTGCCGACGGAGTGCCCGGCCAATGCGCCGGTGCCGCCGAACCGATGCTGGACCGTCTGTGTCCAGACGCCGTCGGCGTCCGCCGCCAGGGCCGCCAGCGCCATCCGTAGATCCCCGGGCGGCAGCACCCCCAGTTCGGCGCGCAGCCGGCCCGAGGAGCCCCCGTCGTCGGCGACGGTGACCACCGCGCAGATCTTCCTGGTCAGCCGCCGCACCGCGGTCAGCGTCGCGTACAAGCCGTGTCCGCCACCCAGCGCGACGATGCTGGGGTTGGATTCCCAACCGGTCATTCGCGCCCCAGGTCTCGATGCACTACCCGGACCACATCGGCGGAGTCCTCCGGACCGCCGGTGACCTCGCTCATCAACTCGCCCAGTGCCTCGGCAATCGCGACGCTCCGGTGCTTGCCTCCGGTGCAGCCCACTGCGACCGTCATGTATCGCTTCCCCTCTTGGCGGTAACCGTTCGTGGTCAGCTCGACCAGGTGGTGGCAGGTACGCAGGTAGTCGTCCGCGCCGGGACGCGACAGCACGTACTCGCTGACCACCGGCTCCTGACCGGTGTGTTCCCGCAATTCCGGTATCCAATGTGGATTGGGTAGAAAACGCACATCCAACACCATGTCCGCGTCCAGCGGAACTCCGTACTTGAAGCCGAACGACTGCACGGTGAGCTGCAATGCGCTGGGCGCGCCGCCGCCGTAGGCCTCCTCCATCTTGCGGTGCAGCTGATGGATGGACAGCTCGGTGGTGTCGATCACCAGGTCGGCGGCCGCCTTCACGGCGGACAGCCGCACCCGCTCGGCGGCGATGCCTGCCGACAACGTGCCGTCCTTGCTCTCGCTCTGCAGCGGATGTCTGCGCCGCGCGAAGCCGAAACGGCGGATCAGCACGTCGTCGGAGGCCTCCAGGAACAGCACCCTGGTGCGCACGCCCAGGGCGCGCAACTGCTCGGTGACCCCCGACAGATCACCGGTGAAGAACCGGCTGCGCACGTCCATGACCAGCGCGAGACGGCGGATCGGCGGCTTCGCCGAAGCCCCCAGCTCCACCATCCGCCCGAACAGCTCCGGGGGCAGGTTGTCGGCCACGTACCAGCCGAGGTCCTCCAGCACGCGGGCGGCGGTGCCTCGGCCCGCGCCCGAGAGCCCGGTCACGATCACGACCTCGACCTGCGGGTTCGCCCCGCCGACGGCGCCGGACGAGGCCACTCGTCCCGCGCTCGTCGGCGGGTTGCCCGCACTGCTGTTCGATTCGACGCGTGTCATGTCCTACCGGATCCGTCTCTGGGGTGCCTTCCGATCATCGCGCACCGGCTTCGGTATCGGCCGCAGACACAACGTACGCGAAACCGAATCTTCCGGTGCACTGTCGACTGACTATTCGGACTCGAGCGCCGCAAGGACCGCTTTCGCGGTCGCCACGCCGATCCCGGGCACCTCGGTGATCTCCTCGACCGTGGCCTGCTTCAGCTTGGCCACCGACCCGAAATGGGTGACCAGCGCGGTCCGGCGCGCCGTGCCGAGCCCAGGCACCGAGTCCAGCGCCGAGGCGGTCATCCGACGCGAGCGCTTGCTGCGGTGGAAAGTGATGGCGAAGCGATGGGCCTCGTCACGGACCCGTTGCAGCAGGTACAGCGCCTCGCTGGTGCGCGGGAGAATCACCGGGTCGCTCTCCCCGGGCACCCACACCTCTTCCAGACGTTTGGCCAGGCCGACCACTGCCACGTCGGTGATGCCCAGCTCGTCGAGCACCTCGGCGGCTGCCGCGACCTGGGGCGCGCCGCCGTCGACGACGAACAAGTTGGGCGGGTAGGAGAACTTGCGCGGGCGCCCGGTGCGGGGATCGATGCCCGGCCGGGAGGTCAGGTCGAGCGCCTCCTCGTCGCTTCCGGTCGCGGCGAGGTCGTCGTGCTCGATCATGTCGCGTTCGCGGCGCAGTTTCAGGAAACGGCGGCGGGTCACCTCGGCGATGCTGCCGACGTCGTCGGAGCGGCCCTCGCCGGCCGCCTCCCGGATCGTGTAATGGCGGTACTCGGACTTGCGGGCCAAACCGTCCTCGAAGACCACCAGCGAGGCCACCACGTCGGTTCCCTGCACGTGGCTGACATCGACGCACTCGATGCGCAGCGGCGCGGTGTCGAGCTCCAGGGCATCCTGGAGCTCTTGCAGCGCTTGCGATCTCGACGTCAGATCGCCGGCCCGCCTGAGCTTGTGCTGGGCCAGCGCCTCCATCGCGTTGCGCTGCACGGTCTCGGCGAGCGCCTTCTTGTCCCCGCGCTGGGGCACCCGCACCTTCACCGCCGAGCCGCGCAAGCCCGACAGCCACTGCTGGAGCTGCTCGACGTCGGCGGGCAGCTCAGGTACGAGCACTTCGCGCGGCACCACGGTGGCGGGCAGGTCGTCGGCGGACTGCTCGGCCACCGCGACCTGCTCGCCGTAGAACTGGGTGAGGAACTGCTCGACCAGAGCGGCGAGCTCACCGCCCGCCTGCGGCACGTCGACCGCGTCACCCGACTTGTCGACCACCCAGCCGCGCTGGCCGCGCACCCTGCCGTCGCGCACGTGGAAGACCTGCACCGCCGCCTCCAGCTCGTCGGTGGCGAAGGCGATGACGTCGGCGTCGGTGCCCGTGCCGAGCACCACCGCCTGCTTCTCCAGGGCCCGGCGCAGCGCCTGGACATCGTCGCGAAGCCGGGCAGCGGCCTCGAAGTCCAAGTCTTCGGCGGCCTCGTGCATGCGGCGCTCCAGCTCCCGGACCAAGCGGTCGGTGCGACCGGCGAGGAAGTCACAGAAGTCCTCGACGATCGCGCGGTGCTCCTCGGCGCTCACCCGCCCGACGCACGGCGCCGAGCACTTGTCGATGTAGCCGAGCAGACAGGGGCGCCCGATCTGCTGGTGCCGCCGGAAGACACCGTTGGAGCAAGTGCGCGCGGGGAACACCCGCAGCAGCAGGTCGAGCGTCTCGCGGATGGCCCAGGCGTGCGCGAACGGGCCGAAGTAACGGACGCCTTTGCGCCGCGCGCCGCGGTAGACGAACAGCCGCGGGTATTCCTCGTTCAGGGTGACCGCGAGCACGGGGTAGGACTTGTCGTCGCGGTAGCGGACGTTGAAGCGCGGATCGAATTCCTTGATCCAGTTGTATTCCAGCTGCAGCGCCTCCACCTCGGTGGAGACGACCGTCCATTCGACGCTCGCGGCCGTGGTGACCATCTGCCTGGTGCGCGGATGCAGGCCGGCGACGTCGGCGAAGTACGAGTTCAGTCTGCTGCGCAGGCTCTTGGCCTTGCCGACGTAGATGACCTGCCGATGGGCGTCCCGGAATTTATAGACACCGGGTTCGACGGGGATCGTGCCCGGCGCGGGCCGGTACGTCGCTGGATCTGCCACCCATCCAGCGTATAGACCGCGACCGACAGCCCGGCTGACGGCGGTGGCGCGAGGCGGTCAGGGCACGGGAACGCCGAACCACGCCTTGGTTTCCTGGCGGCACAGCAAATGCACGACGGCCGCCGCCGTGGCGAGCGAATATCCCGCGGCGACGACGCCGACGACGGGCGGGACGGTCGCGAGGTCCCGGATCGCCCAGCACCCCACCACCGCCTGCAGGAGCGCGAGTGCGATCGTCAGCCTGCGCACGGCGGGCGCGCCCTCCGCGAAACCGAGCACCAGCAGACCCAGCGCCCAGGCCACGCAGAACTGGGTGGATGCCGTAGCGGCCGCGTCGCCGCCGCGGGTCAGATTCATCAGCACGGGATAAGCGAGTCCGAATCCCGCCATCCCGGCGACGGCTTCCCGCACGTCCCTAACCGCCTCCGGCATGGCCGTTTCCACGCCGATCGACGGCTCCTCACCGGAGAACGCCAAGCTCACAGCCGTACCCCCGTTGGTACCGAACCTACCGGCGCACCTGCGATTACGCCGGAATCGCACCGTAACACGGTGACTTGTCCCACAACCGCGACTTCGGCAAATGAACCGGGCGCCGCGCGGGCGTCCGGGTACCGGCCCGGGTCAGTCCATCAGACCGTGCCGCCGTAGCGCGGCCAACAGCGCGTCCGGGCGCTCGGCAGTCGGCAGGGCCTCGACCAGAGCGAACCGGCTGCCCAGCGCCTCGGCGCCGCCGTCGGCCTCGGCGCTGTCACCGATCATCAGCGCCGCCTCGGCGGGCACGCCCAGTTCGCCCAGCGCGGAATGGAAGATCTCCGGATCGGGCTTCATGGCGCCCACCTCGAAGGAGAGGGTGAACGCGCCGACCAGCCGATCCCAGCCGCGCGCGGCGAAGGACGGACGGATGTCGAACGGGATGTTGCTCACCACCGCGACCGGAATCCCTTGCGCGGCCAAGCGATCGAGCACGGCCTCGCTGTCCGGGTACGGCGTCCACTCCAGCGGGTCGAGCAGCCGGGCATACAGTCGCTCGGCGTCCTCGTCGGTGGGCACGCCCGACTCGCGCAGCACGTGCATCATCACCTTGCGATGCAGCGCCGGATCCAGGTCGCGGTGGTCCCACGCGTACTGCGTCGCGTCGTCGAAGTCGGCGACGTGGTCGACCGGCGCCGTCATGCGCCGCATGATCTCGGCCTTCTGATCCACGTCGAACGCCCGTCCGTCCGGACCGGCCAGATCCGCGTACCAGGATTCGTCGGCCTCCAGGCGGAACAAGGTCCCGGAGAAGTCGAACAGCACCGCCTCGATCGCCACCCGGCCAGCCTACCGACCGCTCGCGCCGCCCCACCGGTCCGCGACGGCCGATTTCCGCCATCTCGACCTCGACACACCCTGCCGCCAGGGCGATTTCGCCCCTGGGAAGGAAACCGGCGCGGCTGTCGGTGCCGGAGGTTAGAGTCCGGGCATGGGGCGCAAGCGAGGTACTTGGGTCGCCGCAGCGGCGGCGTTCGCACTCACCGTAGGAATGACCACCGCTTGTTCGTCCGGCGAAAGCCAGGCGGGCGGGGTCTGCGAGACGGTGCCGAACGGCACGCCGGTGACGGCCACCGCGGCGGGACCGACGGGCAGCGGCACCAAGGATCTGAGCACCAACCCGGAGATAGCGACAGGTTATCGCTCGAATATGACGCCGGTGCGAACGCACACGTTCGCGGTGTCGACGGCCAACCCGGTGTCCACCAAGGCCGCGTGCGAGGTCCTCCGCGACGGCGGCACCGCGGCGGACGCGCTGATCGCGGCACAGACGGTGCTCGGCCTGGTCGAACCGCAGGCGTCCGGGATCGGCGGCGGGGCGTTCCTGCTCTACTACGACGCGACCACCAGGACCGTGGACGCCTACGACGGCCGCGAAGTGGCTCCCGCTGCCGCCACCGAGAACTACCTGCGCTGGATCAGCGATGCCGACCGCGCCGAGCCCAGACCGAACACGCGGGCCAGCGGGCGCTCCATCGGCGTACCCGGTGTGCTGCGGATGCTCGAGCTGGCGCACCGCGACCACGGCAAGACCGCGTGGCGCGAGCTGTTCGACCCTGCCATCGGACTGGCCGATCAGGGCTTTCCGATCAGTCCGCGGCTGGCGAGCCAGATCGCGGAGTCGGCCGAGGACCTCGCCGCGGACGAGGACGCCAAGGCGTACTTCCTGAACCCGGACGGCAGCCCGAAGGCAGCCGAGACCGTCCTCACCAACCCGGCCATGGCGAAGACGCTCGGCGCGGTCGCCACCGATGGAGCGCAGGCCTTCTATACGGGCGCCATCGCCCGGGACATCGCCGCGGCGGCGGGCCGCGCCTCCGGCGGGCGCACCCCGGGCCTGATCACCACCGAGGACTTGGCCGGTTACCAGGCGAAGAAGCGCACTGCGATGTGCACGGGCTACCGCGAGCACGAGATCTGCGGCATGCCCAGCCCCTCCTCGGGCGGCATTGCCGTCGCCGCGACCCTGGGCATCCTGGAGAACTTCGACCTGGCCACCATGCGGCCGGACAACATCGATCGCAACGGCGGCAAGCCGAATGCCCAGGCCGTGCACCTGATCTCCGAGGCCGAACGCCTGGCCTACGCCGATCGCAACAAGTATGTGGCAGACACCGATTTCGTCCCGCTGCCAGGCAATTCCGCCCAAACCCTGCTGAACCGCGATTACCTGCGGCAGCGCGCCGGACTGATCGATCCGAACCGCAGTATGGGCACCGCGCAACCGGGTGACTTCGGCCCCGTGCCGCTGGGCGTCGGCCCGCAGCCGCCCGAGCACGGCACCAGCCACATCTCGGTGGTCGACAAGTACGGCAACGCCGCGGCGATGACCACCACCGTGGAGTCGGCGTTCGGTTCCTTCCACCTGGTCGACGGCTTCGTCCTGAACAACCAGCTCACCGACTTCAACGCCGAGCCGCTGGGCGCGGACGGCGTGCCGATGGCCAATCGCGTGCAGCCGGGCAAACGCCCGCGCAGTTCGATGAGCCCGACGCTGATCTTCGACAAGGCGCCCGACGGCTCGCGCGGCGAACTCACCCATGTCGCCGGTTCGCCCGGCGGGTCGGTGATCATCCAGTTCGTGGTGAAAACGCTGGTCAACATGTTCGACTGGGGCCTTGACCCGCAGCAGGCGGTGTCCGCGGTCGCGTTCGGCGCAGGCAACAGTCCGGCCACGGGGATCGGCGGCGAGCACCCGGCGATCGACGCCACGGACAACGGCGACCACGACCCGCTCGTGCTCCGGCTGCGCCAGCTGGGCCACCAGGTGTCGGTCGCGCCGCAGTCCAGCGGCCTCAGCGCGCTCAAACGCAATGGCGCCGACGGCTGGATCGGCGGCGCGGACCCACGCCGCGAAGGCGCGGTCCTCGGCGACACGCACTGAACCGACCCCGGCAACGGGTTACGGCAAGCGACCGATCACCGTCCGCTCCTGCCCCGGCATCCCGAGGATCGGCATGCCGGGGTCGTGCGATCACTTCTTCCGGATCATCGGATACACCACCGGGCCCCGGCCGATCGGAAGCTCGCCTTGCGATTCGAACCCGAATCGCCGGTAGAAAGGCACCGTGCCGCTGGTATTGGAGATCAGGAAACAGTCCTGTTCGGCCACCGACAACCGCCGTTCGAGCAGCGCGGTCGCCAGACCCCGGCCCCGGACGCCGGGCAGCGTCCCGATGGCCGCCAGGTACAGATGCGGCGTCGCCGGTCGCGCGTGCTCCATCCGTCGCCCGGCGGACAAGGCCCGCGCCGTGCCCAGCCCCAAGGCCCGTAGCAAGGTCGACGGCTTCGCTGTCGGCGACACCACGTTCGCCGGTTCCCACAGCGCCACACAGGCGAGATCGCCCGCGGCGTCATGGGCGAGATCGACCCATCCGTTCTTCCGGCGCGACGCGATGCGCGATTCCCAGAAGCCGGGCAACGCTTTCCGCCGCCGCGCCGATTCCGGCCAGAAGTAGGTCATCAATGGATCGTCGGCGAAAGCTGCCGCGAGGACGAAGGCACCGGGCTCCATGCCGGCGAGGCTAGAGGACGGTTCGAACGCACGCGAGCCAGGTTGATGGGCGTGCGGAACTCACCCGTTCACTTGCTCCCGGAATACTTCGCACCGAGTTCGCGCAGCCGATCCATCGCCCGCGCCGCGTGCTCCTTGTCGTTCGAGCGGATCGCCAGCATCGGGACGTAGTCGTCATCGATCAGTTCCAGACGAGCCCAGGACTTCCGATCCGGGAACGACACACCTCGGACATAGTCCCACGGGAAATCATTGTCCCCCAGGATGTTCCGCACGGACACACCCCGCGCCCCGGCACGTACCCTTGGCCTGGTCAGCAGCAGCACCGCCCCGGCGCCGAGCAGACCGATCCCGATCATCGCGAACTGATCGGCCACCCGGAAGTTGACGCCGGTCGACCCGCTGCGCAGCCAGATACCGCCCACGGTGAACGCGGCGGCGACCAGCACCGCCACGATCCAGGCCGTCCGCACCGCACGCCGGGGCCGCACCTCGAACTCCCACTCGGACACTTCGCCGACTGCCGCGGGCGAGCCCGCGTTTCTCCGGAAGATACGGACTACCGGCATTGCTATGCGGACTGCCGCAAGGCGCGCAGCGTCAACGCGGCGTCCAATGCCGCGGCTGCCGCCTGCTCACCCTTGTTCTCGTGGGATTCGGGCAGCCCTGCCCGGTCCAGGGCCTGCCGCTCGTTGTTGGTGGTGAGCACTCCGTTCGCGACCGGCGTGCCCTCGTCCAGCGAAACCCGGGTGAGCCCCGCGGTCACCGCATCGCAGACATACTCGAAATGCGGCGTGTCACCCCGGATCACCACACCGAGCGCCACCACCGCGTCGTGCGACTTGGCCAGCTCCTGAGCCACCACCGGCAGCTCCATCGCACCAGCACAGCGCACCACCGTGATCTGCTGGACGCCCGCGTCCTTGGCCACTCGCTCGGCGTTCGCCAGCAGGGTGTCGCAGATCTGGGTGTGCCAGCGCGAGGCAACGATGCCCAAGGAGAGATCCTTGGCGTCGGCCAGCGCGAAGGTCGGTACCCCGGTACCGCTCATCGATGTCCGCCTTTCCGGTGTGTTCGCAGGTCAGTGCGCCGTCTCGCCGAGGTCGAGCTCGTCGAGACCGATCAGGTCGTGCCCCATCCGGTCCCGCTTGGTGCGCAGGTAGCGCAGGTTCTCCGCATTCGCGCGCAACGGCATCGGCACCCGCTCGGTGATCCGCAGACCGTAGCCGTCCAAACCCACCCGCTTGGCCGGGTTGTTGGTGAGCAAACGCATCGAGCGCAGGCCCAGATCCACCAGGATCTGCGCGCCGGTGCCGTAATCGCGGGCGTCCGCGGGCAGCCCCAGTTCCAGGTTCGCATCGACCGTGTCGTGGCCGGAATCCTGCAGCTGATAGGCCTGCAACTTGTGCATCAGGCCGATGCCGCGTCCTTCGTGACCACGCATGTACAGCACCACACCGCGCCCCTCGGCCGCGACCATCTCCAGCGCGGCGTCCAACTGCGGGCCACAGTCGCAGCGCAACGACCCGAACACGTCACCGGTCAGGCACTCGGAGTGCACGCGCACCAGCACGTCCTCGCCGTCGCTGATGTCGCCGCGCACCAGTGCCACGTGCTCGACCTCGTCGTAGATGCTCTGGTAGCCGACCGCCATGAACTCGCCGTGCGCGGTGGGGATGCGCGCCTCGGCGACGCGCACCACGTGCTTCTCGTGCCTGCGCCGCCAAGCGATCATGTCGGCGATCGAGATCAGCGCGAGTTCGTGCTCGTCCGCGAAAACGCGCAACTCCTCGGTGCGGGCCATGTGGCCCTCGTCCTTCTGGCTGACGATCTCACAGATCACGCCCGCGGGACGCAAGCCGGCCATGCGCGCCAGATCCACGGCCGCCTCGGTATGCCCGGGCCTGCGCAGCACGCCACCGTCCTTCGCGCGCAACGGCACCACATGGCCGGGACGGGTGAAATCGTCGGCCTTGGCGTCGGCGTCGGCCAGCAGGCGCATGGTGGTGGCGCGGTCGGCGCCGGAGATACCGGTCGTGACACCCTCGCGCGCGTCCACCGAAACCGTGTAGGCGGTGCCGTGCTTGTCCTGGTTCATCGCATACATCGGCGGCAGGCCGAGCCGGTCGCAATCGTCACCCGTGAGCGGCACACAGATGTAGCCGGAGGTGTAGCGGATCATGAAGGCGACCAGTTCGGGGGTGGCCTTCTCCGCCGCGAAGATGAGGTCTCCCTCGTTCTCGCGGTCCTCGTCGTCGACGACGACGACCGCCTTACCGGCGGCGATATCGGCGACTGCGCGCTCGATGCTGTCGAACCTGGTCACGTCTGCTGTGCTCCATCTCGAAATAGGTGCCTCACCACAGTACTGTGCTCGATTTGCCGCGACTGCGTCGCGGCGCACCCTCGTCCGGGTCGGCGAGGACGAGCGGGGCGGCCACGGTCAGCCGCGCTGCTGGAGGCGTTCGACGTACTTGGCGATCACGTCGACTTCCAGGTTGACGGTGGTGCCGACGCCGGCGAAGCCGAGGTTGGTCAGCGAGAGGGTGGTCGGGATGAGCGAGACCTCGAACCAGTCCCGGCCACCCGCTTCGGCGGGTTCGTCGGAGACGCCGAGGCCGGAGACGGTGAGCGAGATGCCGTCCACCGTGATCGAGCCCTTCTCCACCACGTAGCGGGCGATCTTCTCCGGGAGCGAGATCCGCACCACGTCCCAGTTCTCCGACGGAGTACGGGAGAGCACGGTGCCGGTGCCATCCACATGCCCTTGGACCAGGTGGCCACCGAGCCTGCTGTTCAGCGCCGCGGCCCGCTCGAGGTTCACCTTCGAGCCGACATCGAGCTTGCCGATGCTCGAACGGTTGAGGGTCTCCGCCATGACGTCGACGGTGAAGGAGTCGCCGCCGACCACGTCCACGACGGTCAGGCACACCCCGTTCACGGCGATCGAATCACCGTGCCCGGCATCGGAGGTCACCAGCTCGCCCTTGATCGTCAGCCGCGCGGCGTCGGCCAGCTGTTCGCTGGCGACGATCTCGCCGAGTTCCTCGACGATGCCTGTGAACATGTGCCCTGACTCCCTGTCGTCGTTGTCTTCCGGTTGCGCAACAGCGCGGAGACCGGCCGCTATTCCCGTGCCCTCAGCCTAGTGACGCGCAGTCGCGCCAAACAGCGGCGCCGGTGTCTCGGAAGCGGACCGCCGGGCGGGCGGAGCCATCCGGAACCGGCCGGTCCCATCCAAAATGGAACGGAAGTTGTCCATACACGCCGCGCCGACCCGGGAACGAGGGATCGGATGATCATTCGCGACCTCCGCCGTACCGCATGAATCTATTAATCCCGCGGGGCATTTGCCGATTTCTACCCGATACCCGAACGAAACGCGCTTATAACGCAGATTTCGCGCTCCGATGAGGCGGGAGGCGATATCGTTACGCGGCCGACTTCTCGCGTTCAACCTTCCCGCCCGAGCAGTCCGATGAGCCGCTCCACCAGGGCATGTGGCGGTCGACCGGGAAGCCTGCCGCACGAGTTCACCCCTCGAGAAAGCCGGAGAAACAGTGGAACAAATCGGGTCGGACACAGCTGGGGGCGTGGTGTGACCACATTTCTCGATTCGACGCCGGAAATTCGCTGCTCACGGTATCGGCGCGAATTCCAGCTCCCCGCATCGATGGATCCGGGTTCGCATCGCATTCTGCTGCAGATCGGCGTCGACTACGGCGCCGTCACCATGCCCGCCGAACTCGGCGAGCAAGTGCTGCGCCAACTCGTTCAGGCCGGAATCGCGGGTCCGGTCGTCCACCATCCGCGGGCCAGACATTGGACTTTCCTCACCGGTCCCGCCGGGCCCGAGGCGATCACCCCGGCGGTCTCGGCCGAATTGTTCCGCCTGTATGCGGCGGTAGCCTGCACGGGCAGCCAAGTGGTGCTGCCGTCACCGGACGACGAGCGCACCGGATACCGCGTATGGATCCGGTCACCCGAGGCGGGGGCCCGCCGCCCGCCGATCAGCGCGGTGATCGAGACGATCCGTGCGGTCGCCGGGCGCGGCAGCCGGGCCGTATAGCGCCGTTCAGTGGGCCCACGCCGAGGCCGCCTGGTTGCGCAACTTCTGCACGGTGGCCGCGGGGTCGGCCGTGCCGTAGACCGCGGAACCGGCGACGAAGCAATCCACACCGGCCTCCGCGGCCGCCTCGATGGTGTCGGCGTTGATGCCGCCGTCGATCTCGACCAGCAGCCGCAGCTCCCCGGAATCGACCAGGTTCCGCACGATGCGCGCTTTCTGCAGCACCTCCGGGATGAACGACTGCCCGCCGAAGCCGGGTTCCACGCTCATCACCAGCAGCGTGTCGAATTCGCGCAGTATCTCCAGGTACGGCTCGATCGGCGTGCCGGGCTTCACCGAGAGCCCCGCCTTGGCGCCCGCGGCGCGGATGTCGCGGGCCACCGCGATCGGGTCGTCGGTCGCCTCCGCGTGGAAGGTCACATTGTGCGCGCCCGCCTCCGCGTACGGCGGCGCCCAGCGGCCCGGGTCCTCGATCATCAGGTGGCAGTCCAGCGGAATCTCGGTCGCCTTCAGCAGGCTCTCCACCACGGGGAGACCGATCGTGAGATTCGGCACGAAGTGCGCGTCCATCACATCGACGTGCAGCCACTCGGCGCCTGCGACGGCCTGGGCCTCGTCCGCGAGGTGCGCGAAGTCGGCGGACAGAATGGAGGGGGCGATCATCGGAACGGCCGGACGCGGGTAAGTCGGGTTGGACACAACGCCGGAGTCTAACGGTACCCAGGGTTGCCCAGCGCGGGAGTGGGTAGCCTGCATAGGGTGATCAATATTTCGGCGGAACAGGGGCTCTACAGCACCCCGGTGGAGATTCGGGTGGCGGCGTCGGTGACACAACTGCCCATCGTGCGTGGGCTCGCCGAAACACTTGTCCTACTCAGCGATTTCACGCTGGACGAGGTGGCCGACATCCGGCTGGCCGTCGACGAGGTCTGCTCGACGCTGATCGCGGTCGCCGCCCCGGAAACGAGCCTGAACTGCCGGTTCACCGTCGGTGACACCGAGTTGCTCGTCCGGGTCGAGGGCATCGCGGAGAAGCCGGGCCTGCCCGATCAGCGCAGCTTCGGGTGGCATGTGCTGCGCACGCTCACCGACGCGGTGGAGGCGACACAGGATTCGTTCGACACGACGATTTCCGGCTACCCGACGACGGTCGAGTTCCGTCGGGTCCGGGGGAAGGCGTAGTGGCGGACGAAGACACCGTGTACGACTCCCAGCGCGATGACGACGCCGACACGCTGACTACCGAGGACACCGTCGATGCCGAGGAAACCCTGGAGGCGGCGGGCACGGTTCCCGGTTACGACGACGTCGGATTGCTCTTCGAGCAGCTGGCGGCCAGTGAACGCGGCACAGCGCGGCACAACGCCCTGCGCGCGGAGCTGATCAGCCGCTGTATTCCGCTCGCCGATCACATCGCCCGCAAGTTCAGCGGGCGCGGCGAGCCGTTCGACGACCTGACCCAGGTCGCGCGAGTCGGCTTGGTGCACGCGGTGGACCGTTTCGACGTGGAACGCGGCTCGAATTTCCTGTCTTTCGCAGTGCCGACCATCATGGGCGAAGTGCGCCGGTACTTCCGCGACAACACCTGGGCGATGCGAGTGCCGCGCCGGGTCAAGGAGACTCACCTACGCATCGGCGCGGCGATCGACAGTCTTTCCCAGACCCTCGGCCGCTCGCCGACGGCGAAGGAGATCGCCGCGGAGCTGGATGTGGATCCGGACGAGGTGACCCAGGCCGTCATCGCGGGCAACGCCTACCAGCCCAGTTCGATCGACGCCGCCACGCTCGGCCGCGATACCGACGCGTCGCTGCTGGACACCCTCGGCGAGGAAGAATCCCAGTTCGATCGAGTCGAGGAATACGTCGCGATCCGCCCGCTGCTGGCCGGGCTGCCCGAGCGGGAACGGCGCATTCTCACCATGCGGTTCTTCGAGTCGATGACCCAAACCCAGATCGCGCAGCAGATGGGCATCTCGCAGATGCACGTCTCGCGCATCCTCGCGAAAACCCTTGCCCGGCTGCGCGAACAGTCCAGCCGGGAGTGAGCGGGCTCAGCGGGGGCCGTGCGCCCGGAGCTTGCGCACTTTCGCCGGAGCGGTGAGCCACCACGCGGCATCGAGCAGTTCCCGCAGGTGGGCGGGCGCGACCCGATCCAGGTCGATCAGGATGTAGGCGTATCCGTCGTAGTGCGGCGTGGTGTAGAAGGCCGGATCACCGGAGGCGAGTAGCGCCTCTTTCTCCGCGAGGTCGCAGACCAAGGCGAGACCGCCTTCGGCCTCGCTGCGCAGCCGGGCGAACCCCTTGCCTGCGACCTTCAGCGCCGGGCTGCGCCACCAGGTGGACTCCGCCACCTCCGGCAGCCCGGACGCCATCCGGACCACGTCCTGCCAGGTCATCGTCATCCTCCCAAGGTGCGGCAGAACGACGTGTCCGGCTTGGACGAATGGAACGCCGCTCAGCGAGGTTTGCGCAGTGCGGCCAGGAACATGGCGTCGGTGCCGTGCCGGTGCGGCCACAGCTGCGCTCCGGGCCCGTCCCCGACATCGGTGACGCCGGGTAACAGCTCGCGGGTGTCGAGCTGTTCGGCGCCGAGGCGGCGCACGGCGTCGGCGACGACCGACACCGTCTCCGGTAGGTGCGGCGAGCACGTCGAATACACCACCACGCCGCCGGGACGCAGCAGATCCCATGCCGCGGTGAGCAGTTCGCGCTGCAAGACGACGAGCTCCCGGACGTCGGCCGGAGTGCGCCGCCAGCGGGCCTCGGGCCTGCGGCGCAGCGCCCCGAGTCCGGTGCACGGCGCGTCCACCAGGATGCGGTCGTAACCGGGAGCCAGCCCGCTGGCTCGGCCGTCGGCGACATGGACGTCCACCGGCAGGTCGTGCACGGCCTTGCGCACCAGCTCGGCGCGGTGGGCGGCGGGCTCTACCGCGTCGACCCGGAAGCCGTCGATCGCGGCAAGCGCTCCGAGCAGCGCGGCCTTGCCGCCCGGCCCGGCGCACAGATCCAGCCAGCGCCCGGCGTCAGGGCCGTCGAGCTCGGCCCTGGTCAACGCCAGCGCCACCAGCTGGCTCCCTTCGTCCTGCACCGCCGCCATGCCCTCGCGCACCGGCTCGAGTTTGCCCGGATCACCGCCCTCCAGGTAGACCGCGTACGGCGACCAGCGACCTTCCTCGCCGCCGGTCACCAGCGCGAGTTCCTCCGCGGTGATATCGCCCGGACGGGCTACCAAGTGCACCAGCGGACGGGCGTCGTCGGCTGCGAGCACCTCGCGCAGTTCCGCGGCGCGGGCCCCCAGCGCGTCGGCGAACGCTTGCGCGATCCACGATGGATGCGCGTACTCGAACGCCAACCGGCCGACGGGGTCGGCGGGCGCGAGCGCCTCTACCCACTGCTCGGGGGACTTCTCCCCCGCGCGCCGCAGCACGGCGTTGACGAACCCGGCTTTGCCCGCGCCGAACTCCGCGCGGGTAAGCGCCACGGAGGTGTCCACGGCGGCGTGCGCGCCGATCCGGGTACGCAACAGCTGGTAGACGCCCAGCCGCAGCACGTCGAGCAACGGTCCGTCGATCTCCTCGATCGACCGGCCCGCGCCCTCGGCGATCACCGCGTCCAGCAGGCCCAGCGACCGGCACGCGCCGTAGGCGAGTTCGGTGGCCAATGCGGCATCGCGCCCCGACAATCCCCGTTCCCGCAGCAACGCGGGCAGCACGAGGTTGGCGTAGGCGTCGCGCTCACGGACCGCGCGCAGCACATCCCTGGCGACCGACCGCGGCTGATCGGCGGGCTCTCCGCGATGGGCACGCCCGGCAGCCTTTGCCCCCTGACCCGCGGATCTCCCGGCAGCCGGACGCCCACTGGTGGGCCGGTCGGATCGGCCCGCCGCCGCACGTCGTCCCGTGGAGCCGCGCCGTTCGTCGCGATCCCGGCCGCCCGACTCGGTTCGCCCGCTGCCGGAGCGCTGACCGCCCGTCTGGGACCGGCCTCCCCCCTCGCGGTTCTGCTGCCGCGCACCGCCCTGCGCGGGAGCCCGGCCCTCTCCAGAGCGGTTCGGCGCGGACTCTCGCTCTTCACGCCGTCGGTTGCGTGCGTTGTCGTCGCCGGGCCGATTGCCGCGCGGCGTCATTCGACCACCGCGCCGGGCTGCAGACGGGCGCCGCGCGCCCAGTCGAGCGCGGCCATCCTGCGCTTGCCTTGCGGCTGCACTTGGTCGAGCCGCACGGCGGTGGTGGCGGTGCCGACGAACACGCCGGACTTGCGCACCTCGATCACGCGTTCCGGCAGTTCCTCCTCGACCAGCTCCACCGGCCCCAGCTTCAGCCGGGTGCCGCCGACCTCGGTCCAGGCCCCCGGGGCGGGGGTGACCGCGCGAATCCGCCTGCTGATGGCCAGCGCCGGTTGATCCCAGCGCACGTGCCCGGCTTCGACGCCGACCTTGGGCGCGTAGGAGACACCGTCGGTGGACTGCGGTACCGCCTGCAGGGTTCGGTCTTCCACCCCGTCCAGCGTCGCTTCCAGCAGACGGGCGCCGCTGTCGGCCAACCGCTCCAGGAGGCTGCCCGCGGTGTCGGTGACGGCGATCTTCTCGGTCACCATGCCGAACACCGGACCGGTGTCCAGCCCGGCCTCGATCTGGAAGGTGGAGGCGCCGGTGATCTCGTCGCCCGCATCGACCGCGGCCTGCACCGGCGCCGCGCCGCGCCACGCGGGCAACAGCGAGAAATGCAGGTTGATCCAGCCGAACCGGGGAATGTCGAGCACCGGCTGGGGCAGCAGCGCACCGTAGGCGACGACCGGGCAGCAGTCCGGCGCCAGTTCGGTGAGCTGCGCGACGAATTCCGGCTCCGAGGGCCGATCCGGGGTGAGCACCGGGATGCCGTGCTCGTCGGCCAGCAGGCCGACCGGCGACCTGGTCACCTTCCGGCCGCGCCCGGCCACCGCGTCCGGCCGCGTCACCACGGCGACGACCTCGTGCCGCGCCGATTCCAGCAGACGCCGCAACGACGGAACCGCCGGTTCGGGAGTCCCCGCGAAGACGACGCGCATCAGCGGCCCGCTCCGAACGGGTTCGGCCGGCCCGCGCCGCTCATCGAGCGTGCCGGGCGCACCGTCAATCCTGCTGCGAACCAATCGGATTCACGGATCACCCGCATCGCCTCCTTGCGCTGGGCCGGGTCGAGGCGATCGATGAACAGCACCCCGTCGAGATGATCGGTCTCGTGCTGCACGCACCGCGCGAGCAGCCCTTCCGCTTCGAAAGCGACCGGCGCGCCGTCGACGTCCACCCCGGAGGCCCGCACGCGCAAGGCCCGGCGGGTGTCGTAGCGCACCCCCGGAATCGACAGGCAGCCTTCCGGCCCGACCTGTTCCTCGTCGCCGAGAACCTCCCACTGCGGGTTCACCAGGTGCCCCGCGGCGTCGCCGGTGTCGTAGACGAACACGCGCAGCCCCACCCCGATCTGCGGCGCCGCCATCCCGACACCGCCGTCGTCGTGCATGGTCTCGGTCAGGTCGGTCACCAGCTGCCGCAGCTCACGGTCGAACGCGGTGACCTCCGCGGCGCGGGCACGCAGGATGGGATCGCCGAACAGGCGAACGGGCTGGATGGTCACGGCTGGCTCCCGGAAGCGGACGAATACGGTCGCCCCATTCTAGTGAGGCGACCGGAAATCCCCGATTCACCAGCCAGAAGCTGGTAGAAATCCTATGCGGTCCGGGCGGGGTGTCGATCCCTCCGCCCGGCCGCCCGGAAAAGCGCTGGTCAGCGACCTGTCGATGACACCTGACCTGCTTCTCACCTGCAGGTTCACAACAGGTCGGCGCATTCCGGTACCGAACGTAACGGGATTGTCGTGACGGCGCCAACACCGCAGGTCAGAGCAAGTTGTGGTCGCTGCGGTGATGACGGCGTCACCAGCGAAGTGGTGACGGCGTCACCACCCCGTCGGCCAGGTGCGCCCAGTTCGCGGCCAGGGCGGGTCAGGTGCATGCGCTGCTGCAGCCGGGCGAACGACGGCGCGCGGTGGCCGGGTCGGGGGCGACGATTCGCCGTCGACGATCATGCCTGCGCCGTGCGCGCGTTGCGGGAGCGCGGCGGTCAGCTCCGGGTAGCAAGCGGTGACTGCCGCGCGGCCTCGAGACACAGGCGTGGCGTACGCGCCGCCACGAAGCGAATCTTCAGTCGCCACTGAACGTCCTCTGCGGCTCAATCATGTAGGCGCCGCATGACCGAGCGCACCTCGTCTTCGCACGCGCTTTGCACGTCGGCGAGCCGCACCCCGCGGGCTTGTACCTTGACTTTCACTTCGAGAGTGAGATTGTCGTCGACAACGGTGATCGAGTAGCCGGCGCTGTCGATGACGGTGTGCGACTCTTCGGCTTCGAAGAACGCTCTTTCGCCGAAATTCGCCAATTCGCCTCGGCTCGCGGCGGAGTTCTCGACTCTCTGAGCGGCTCTGCGCGTGATGTCGTACCACCCGTCTGCTTTACCGCCGCTGGCCCACGTCTTCGCCTCGACCCTTACGTTTGATATGCGGGCTGCCGCGGTCTTGCAGGTGGCCGAATTCGAGGTCGCACCGCAGCGTCGATTCGCTGCCTTCATGCCGTGTTGTCGGTTCGATGGTCGGCCGGGACAACGGCGGACCCCACCGACGGAGCGCCGAGGTATCGATCACGTCGCAGGAATAGCCGATTTCGCTCGCGTCGTAACTGGTAGTCAAGGCGTGGACGGATGAGCACGCGGCGCCGCAGAGGGCAGCGGCCAACAGCCGTGCGACCGCTATGACCCGGCTCGGCATGCGCCGCGCCCGGATCCGCCCCGGTGACAGTGTACCTGCCCGGCAGCACCGCGGTGAACCATCTCGTGGGAGCGGTGGCTGCGACATCATCTCTCCTCGTGCGCGTTTCGGCAGACCAGTAGGTCATCGGCCGATATCGCCGACAAGCCGCCAAACTCGGGGCAGGCGCTACGTTGCCGGGCAGCCGTGACCAGGTTCTGCCGAGCGCCGGACCGTAGTCGGTCGAGAAGACTTGCCGACCCACGCACTACGCGTGCGCAAATCACGGGGACGGAATGTTCTCCCACGGTGCCGCGTTGCGAACGACAGGACCGAGACGAGGCAGGCTTACGACCGAGAGGTATGACATTGTCCGTCAACACGTTTGCCGAACAGCACATCGTTGTCACCGGTGGCGGGACCGGAATCGGCCGCGCGACCGCGCTCGCGTTCGCCGAACAGGGCGCGGCCAGTGTCATGATCACCGGGCGTCGCGGCACCCCGCTCGACGAGGTCGCCGCCCTACATCCGTCGATCGTCCCCATCGTCGCCGATGTCGCGACCGAGGCGGGCATCGACACCATCGCCTCCGAGGTGCGGGCACGCGCGGGCCGGGTCGACGTCCTTGTGCACAACGCCGGCGTCTTCGCCCAAACCCCGCTCGACGAGCTCGAACCGGCCGAGGTGCGCAAGCAGTTCGAGGTCAACGTCTTCGGCCCGATACTGCTGACCGCCGAACTGCTTCCGCAGCTGAGCTCGCCCGGCGGCAATATCGTCATTGTCTCCAGCATCTCCGCGCGGCTGGCCGCACCCGCGCAATCGGTGTATGCCGCAAGCAAAGCCGCCGTCGATAGCCTCATTCGCAGCTGGGCAATAGAGCTCGGCCCCAAAGGCATCCGCGTCAACGGCGTGGCACCCGGCAACGTCCGCACCCCGATTCTCGGCGCCGGCGGTATCCCCGAACACGAGATCGAGGAATGGCGAACGAACTACGCCAATGTCGTACCCACCGGGAGGGTCGGTGAGGTCGACGATGTGGTCCCATGGATCACCCGCCTCGCCGAACCCGCGAGTGCCTGGGTCTCCGGCGAAATAATCGTCGTCGACGGCGGCAGGCTCGCGGCCTGAACTCGTCCAGCGCACCGGCATAGACCCGCCGATGCGTCACTCCGAGTGATGCCGCGGGGCACCGACGCCAAATGAACGGTTCCGGTGACCAGGTCCGCTCGCCGAGATCGCGGATGCCGAACGCGAAGCCGACGACGAATTCAATGACGAGTTCGAGTACGCCGTCTGATGCCGACGCGCTGATCGATGACCCGTTGGGTATCGAGTTCGTGTCCACCGCGCGGCGCTCGGCGGCGACCGTCTACATCGGTGAGACCCGCAATCCGCGGTTGGCCCGCGAGATGCTGCTCGGGCTGTGCAACATTGTTCATCCGCACGGACCGGTCGATGAGCTGGAGACCTTCCAGCAGTACTACCGCGATCCGCCGGTCCGTGGACGAGCTGGCCGAACACGGTCACGTCGGTGGCGCTGCGGACCTGCCCCGGGCGAGGCAGGCGGAGTACTGGATGGGCGCCGGGTATGCCCGCGAGTACAAGACCCGCCGGATGCCGGCGAGTGTCCTTGCTGCGTCAACCGCTGATGACGATATCGAGTGGCTTATTCCCGATGTTGGTGGTGTCGGTGTTGAGGCTGGATACGGTCCACAGACAGGAATCGGCTATCACGTCGAGGGGCTCGGCGGTCATGAGGACTTCGACCTTGCAGTCGCGTCCTGCGCGGCCGGTGATGGGGAATCGGTAGCTGAGTGAGTTGCCGGTGTCTCGATTGATCTCCTTCTCTCCGAAAATCACACATTGCACCCGAGTCTTGTCGTTTGCGACAGGATATGTCCACTTCCTGTCGTGCGGAGGGTTTTCGGTAGGGAGTTGGAACTCGCAACCACTGGGTTCGAGGAGACGTAGCTTCGCCGTCGGATTGGCGAATGTCGCTCTCGCCACTCCAGTAGGCATGATATCTACGATAATTTCTCCACGACCTGCCGCGGTTATCAGATGCGAGTCATTCCGGACTGCGAGAAATCCGGGAACAATGTAGACCGTACCGGTTGACGGGCATTGCTTCAGCAGAATCGCTTTCGGTGCCATGTCGATCATCTCCAACTCGTCGGATTGTTGGTATGAGTATGGGAATACGAGTACATCGTCCAGCTCGACCGGCCACATGCGTAGCCGGCTACTCGATTTCCCCGGGACGCTGTACAACGAAGAGTTCATCCCGCTACAGGAACGGGCTTCCTGGCCAAGCGGCACGCGATCGACCGGCGACAAGTGATCCGATTCGCACCACCATGGGCATGCATACGCGGGTCTCTTCACATCGCGGATCGGCTCGCGTAGCGATTAGAAGCTGGTAGCGCGGATTCGAGTAGTGGGCTACTCGACGCGACGACGCCCAGCAGGGCGATACTCGATGATGATGAGGGGTGTCCGCGACAGTGGATCGCAATTGACTCCGAAGCGATGGAGACGATGATGGCAGTTGTATCAGAACCGCCCGAGCTACCTACTTACTTGGCGAAAGTGGCAGAAACCAATCCAGGCGAAACCAACAAAGACTTCGCGCATGTGCAGAATTTTCTACTCAGATTTGGCTACCTCACCGAGGATGCGAAAGAAGCGACAGGTGCGGAGCGAGTTTATGACGGCCCTGAGTCGGCACGAATGTCCGGGATCTTGGACTCGGCCACGTCCACCGCACTAGCTCGATACCAACATTTCAACGGTCTGCCGGTAACCGGCCGCTTCGATGCACCTACTCGCGACATGATGACGCGACCGCGGTGCGGGCTGCCGGATACTGCTGCGATTTCTGTGAGATTCCGGCCAGTCTGCTCGTGGAGCAAGACATGGCTCACCTACGCCTTCGGGACCGGTACCTCAGACATCATCGGCGATGAGGAACGGCAGGCAGTCCGGAATGCGTTTGCCACCTGGTCGGCCGCGGCTCCGCTCGCCTTCAGAGAGTTGCAACCGAACCAGGACTCTGACGTACTGATCCAGTGGGGTAACGCGGCATGCGGTGACACCGATATGACCGGCGGCATTGCGGCACACGCCGACTACCCACCGGGCTGCGGAAAATATGGCAATGCCCGTCCCCGCCCATTGCACTTCAACGACCAAGAATGGACGTGGGTTGTCGGCGCAAAGCCCAACTCTGTGGATGTGGAGTCCGCAGCATTGCACGAGATCGGCCACATCCTGGGTTTGGACCACTCTGGGGTTCAAGGCGCGGTCATGGCTGCGGGATCGATAGTGCCTAATATGACGAGGCGAGAGTTGACCAACGACGACATCGAAGGCATCCGAAAGCTGTATCCCCCACGAGGGCCAATTTTCGTCAAACACAGCGGCAAATGCTTGGACTCCGAGGGACACTCCACGGCAAACGGCGCCGACATCGTCCAGAACGACTACTGGGGCGGGCAAAACCAAATAATAAGGATCGAGTGGGTCGAAGCCGGCTTCTACAAACTCAGCCCAGAGCACAGGTCGGTGGCTGAGGGCAAGGTTTTGGACATCAGGGGTGGCAACACGGCCAACCGTGCTGAACTCACCCAGTTCTGGTGGCTGGGACTCGACCATCAGCGCTTTGGTCTCAACCCAGTCGGTCACGGCTATTACGCGATCGTAAATAAGACCAGCGGCCGGGTTCTGGACGTACTGGACAGGTCTCAGAGCAACAACGCCAATGTTGTTCAGTTCGACTGGTGGGGTGGCGACAACCAGCGATGGCGAATCGGCCCGGCACCAATAACTTCGCGAAACAGCGGCAAAGTTCTCGACGTCAAAGACATCTCGTTAATTGCAGGGGCACCTGTCATCCAGTGGCCCTACTGGGGCGGCAGCAACCAACGGATGCGGCTCGATTATGTCGGCGGACCAGGCCCGGTGTACCGGATCATGATCGAGCACAGCGGTATGTGCCTCACTGTCGAACACGCTTCGAAGACGCAGGGCGCCCGTGTTGTCCAATGGCCGTATAACGGCACCGGCAATCAGCATTGGCGGGCAGAAAGCGTTCGGGATGGGTATATCAGGCTCGTCGCATCTCACAGCGGCATGTGTTTGGATGTGTTGGGGATCTCCGCCGACAACGGCGCACAGCTCATCCAGTGGCCATACTGGGGCGGCGCCAACCAAATGTGGCGACTGTGATAGCGGCCTGCGCTCGGATGCCATGCGCTGCGGGGTTTTTCACCGTTCCAGCGTTACCGGTGCGAAGCTGACGCGGCGGTACTATATCCGGTTCTTCAGTCTGGCAGCGAAGGCAACCGGCCCGTCGCTCCAGGGTCCGTCCTCAAAGTTGGCGTGCTTGATGTGGTGTGATTCTCGGTTGCCTAGGCACCTGCCCGAACGCTACGGGCCGTGGAAAACCGTCCAACCGCCGGCCCAGCAGCTGCTCGAACAACTCCCGTTCGTCGTTGTCGAAGATGTCGATCTCCGCGCGGTCATGGCGCGGCAACCGCATGCCCGCGCACGGGTTGTAGCGCAGCAGCTGCACCGGCCGCTGGCGGCGTCGGTGTCCTGAGCGAGCGCCACCAATGGCCCGCGGTCACCGAAGAACGGGGGTGATGTCGGTCAAGGGGATACGCGGCACCACATCGGGGTCTCGCGACAAGGAGAGCGGTATCCGTCGAGCGGCAACATCAACTCCGTCGTCCGGCGCAGCCCGCCGGAGGGCGTCATCCACCGGAGGTCGGCCCGGGGTCAGCGGCGGCTTGGTCGTCTGCCGCGACCAGAGCGTGAGCGACGTGGGTGGCGCGGCCTGCGTGGGCTTCGGCGCGCATGCGCGCGGACATGTGCGGGTAGTGCAGTTCGAAGGCCGGGCGTTCGGAGCGGATGCGGGGTAGTTCGTAGAAGTTGTGCCGCGGGGGTGGTGAGGTGGTCGCCCATTCCAGGGAGTTGCCTTGGCCCCAGGGATCGTCGACGGTTACTACCTCGCCGTAGCGGGAGCTTTTGAAGACGTTCCACACGAACGTGATCATGGAGACGCCGAGCAGGAACGACCCGAGGGTGGAAATCGTGTTCAGCAGTGTGAACCCGTCGGTCGGGAGGTAGTCGGCATACCGGCGCGGCATGCCTTCGTTGCCGAGCCAATGCTGGATCAAAAAGGTGGCATGGAAGCCGATCAGGGTCGTCCAGAAGTGGATTCTTCCGAGCCGTTCGTCCAGGAAGCGTCCAATGAGCTTGGGGAACCAGAAATAGATACCCGCGAAGGTGGCGAACACGATGGTGCCGAACAGCACGTAGTGGAAATGGGCGACGACGAAATAGGTGTCGGTGACATGCCAGTCCAGTGGCGGGCTGGCGAGGATGACACCGGAAAGTCCGCCCAGCAGGAAGGTGACGATGAATCCGACGGAGAACAGCATCGGGGTCTCGAAGGTCAATTGACCGCGCCACATCGTGCCGATCCAGTTGAAGAACTTCACACCGGTGGGCACTGCGATCAAGAACGTCATCAACGAGAAATACGGCAGTAGCACCGCGCCGGTGGCGTACATGTGGTGGGCCCACACCGCGACCGAGAGAGCGGCGATGGCCAGCGTGGCGTAGACGAGGGCGGTGTACCCGAAGATGGGTTTACGGCTGAACACCGGGATCACCTCGGTGACGATCCCGAAGAACGGCAGCGCGATGATGTAGACCTCGGGATGACCGAAGAACCAGAACAGGTGCTGCCACAGGATCGAGCCGCCGGTGGCCGGGTCGTAGATGTGCCCGCCGAGATGCCGGTCGTAAGCCACGGCCATCAGCGCGGCGGTGAGGATCGGGAATGCCAGCAGTACCAGGATGCTGGTGACCAGGATGTTCCAGGTGAAAATGGGCATCCGGAACATCGTCATCCCGGGTGCGCGCAGACAGATCACCGTGGTGGTCATGTTCACCGCGCCCAGAATGGTGCCCAGCCCGGAGACGGCCAAGCCCATGATCCATAGATCCGCGCCCACGCCCGGGGAGTGCTCGGCCAGACTCAGTGGGGTGTATGCGGTCCAGCCGAAGTCGGCGGCGCCGCCCGGGGTGAGGAATCCGGCGGTGGCGATCGTCGCGCCGAACAGATACAGCCAGTAGCTGAGGGCGTTGAGCCTGGGAAAGGCGACGTCCGGTGCTCCTATCTGCAATGGCAGGATCGCGTTGGCGAAGCCGAATACCACCGGTGTGGCATAGAACAGCAACATGATGGTGCCGTGCATGGTGAACAGCTGGTTGTACTGCTCCGGCGAAAGAAATTGCAACCCGGGTCTGGCGAGTTCGCCGCGCATCAGCAGTGCCATGAGACCGCCGATGAGAAAGAATCCGGTCGCCGAGGTCAGATAGAGGATCCCGAGCACTTTGGGATCGGTGGTGGTGACCATCTTCCACAGGAACGAGCCTTTCGGCCCGACTCGCGCGGGGTAAGGCCGTATCGCTTCGACAGGTGAGATTTCACGCGCCATCGCCGCCATCGTGCACCTTCTTCATCGTCCGGGCGCCCGCGAAGTACCCGAGAAGCGAGAGCCGAAACCGAGTAGATGACGCGTTGTCCGACAGTGCCCGCCAACCCGGAAACAAGTCGGAATCAAAACCTGCGCGGGCCCGCAACGATGCTCTGGCCCACCGACCGCACCTGATGATTGTCGAGCAACCCGACCTCTGGCAGACCGTGATCGGCTGTGACGGCGCGCTCGCCGCCCGCTTCCTCGCCGAGCCCGTCCTACGCGCCCGGCCTGCGCCGCCTCCACATCTGCACGACTCGCAGGCCGCGCCTGTGGCCGGTCCTGGCCGCCGGCCGCGTCACCGATCGAAGCCGCGGAAGACACCGTCGTCGTCGACGCTGTCTGCGTAGTCCTCGAAGTCCATGTTGGAGAGGAGGAGGTTGGCCTCGACTTCGGCCATCGCGATCGGCGCGATCCGAAACACCGCGACGCCGTCGCCTCCGGCATCCTCGCTGGTATCGACGGCCAGCAGGGGGTGCTCGGGGTCGGTCATCGTGGTGGCGTCGGCGAGGAACACATAGGTCTGACCATCGACCAGATCATGGAGGTCGGCGGGGGTCAGCCCGTCGAAGGTCATGTCGTCGACGGGTGTCAGCTCTGTCATCGCGTCTTCGTCGTAGGAGGCGATGACCGCCGTGAGGGCTCGGGCCCACGCCGCGTCGTCGGTGAAGTCCGTACGTACCAGAAGCGATTCGCCCTCGGGCAGAGTCCGTGCCATACGCCGGATTGTGCACTACGGCAGCCGAACACCATGACCCGTCACAGGGAACACTCGCCTCCGATCTCTAGTCGCGTCCCGATCCGATTGCGGCGTACTTTCGTAAGCCGCGCGCTCGCAGCCCTGACCCACCCGCCTCAGCTCTGCCGGTCAACCGAGAAGACCCTCCAGCGCCTTGATCCGTGCGGGCTGCCGCAGTCTCGCCAGGCCCTTGGCCTCGATTTGCCGAACGCGTTCGCGAGACACGCCGTAGGTTCTGCCGACCTCTTCGAGTGTCTTCGGTTCCGCACCGCCCAACCCGTAGCGCGATGCGAGGACTTCGGCCTCCTTTGCCGGCAACGTGCCGAGCATCCGGTCGAGCTGGCCGCGCACCGCCGAGGCGGCCACCGAATCGGAGGGGTCCGGCGCGGTGTCGGCGATGAGCTCACCGACCTCGGTGACATCGTCGCCGATCGGGGTGTGCAGCGACAGCGGTTCGCGGGCGAGGTCGAGCAGCTCGCGTACCTTCCCCGCGGGCAGTTCCAGTTCCGCGGCGAGCTCCGCGACCGTCGCCGTACGGCCCAGCCGCTGAGCCAGCGCCCGCTGCGTACGATTCAGCCGGTTGAGCACCTCCACGACGTGCACCGGTATCCGGATCGTGCGACTCTGATCGGCCAGCGCGCGACCGATCGACTGCTTGATCCACCAGGTCGCGTATGTGGAGAACTTCAGCCCGCGCCGGTGGTCGAACTTCTCCACTGCCCGCATCATGCCGAGCGTGCCTTCTTGCACCAGGTCCAACAGCGACATGCCGATGGGCGTCGGATACCGCTTGGCGATCGAGACGACCAAGCGCAAGTTGGCTTCGACCATCTGGGTTCTGGCGCGTGCACCGTCCGCGACGCAGCGACGCAATCGGCCACGCTCCAGCGGATCGACCGCAGGCCCGGCGGCTGCCAGGCGCGCAGCGGCTTGCTCCCCCGCCTCGATCCGCTCGCCGAGCTCGAACTCTTGCGCGGCTGTGAGCAGTGGGGTGCCGCCGATGAGCCGCAGGTAATCCTTGATCGGGTCGGTGCTGACGGCGCCGGTGAAGCGGGCCGGGCGGGTGCACAGTTCGGTCACGGAACGTCCTTCCTGGTGAAGCGGACCGTTCGGCGGCGCGGCGAGCACGCCGCCGAACGGGGATGAGGTGGGAGGTCAGCCGCGCCCCGGGATTCGCAGCGGGCGCTGCGGCTTGGCGCGATAACCCGTGGTGGCCCGAATCGGCTTGGTTGCCCGTCGCTCTGGGCGCACCGCGCTCGGGTAGGGCCGAGGGGACGGGGTGACGCGGGCCGCGACGACATCGCGGGAACCGCCGATCATGCCGTCCTCTTCGGCGCGGATCAGGCGCATCGTGGTTTCGACGACGGAATGCGCAGTGGTCTTGTCGGCCATGGTGGCTGGTCCCTTCGAGTCGACTGTGGAGCTGATGCGGGCCGGGGCCGCTTCGACAAGTCCGTGTTTCATGGTGCCGCCACTCCTTCGTTCCGATAACGAACACAAACTTAGAACGAGCATAAAAATATGTCAAGAACATTTTTATGTCGAGTTCAGCTAGGGTGAAGGCATGAGCACAACCGACCCCGGGCTCCGGGCCAAGAAAAAGCAGCAGACCAGGGAGAACATCTCCCATCACGCGACCGCGCTGTTCCTGGAGCACGGTTTCGACAAGGTGACGATCGCCGACGTCGCCGCTGCCGCGCAGGTCGCGAAGATGACGGTCACCAACTACTTCCCGCGCAAGGAAGATCTGGCGTTGGATCTGCACGAGGTGTTCGTCGACCAACTCGCCCGCGTCGTGCGTGAGCGCGCGTCCGGCGAGTCGGCGCTCGCCGCGCTACGGCGGGACTACCTGGCCGCCGTGGCCAGGCACGATCCGGTGGTGGGTTTCTCCGGGCCCGAGTTCGCCCGCATGATCACCGACAGCCCGGCGCTGACCGCCCGGCTGCGCGAGTTCCACGACGAACGTGAGCAGGCGCTGGCCACCACCCTCGCGGCGGAAACGAGCGCCCCGGACACCGACATCACCCCCCGCGTCGCGGCCGCGCTGCTCGGCGGCGTGCATCGTGTGCTGTTCGACGAGACCCTGCGCCGCACACTCGACGGCGAATCCGGCGACCGCATCGCCACCGCCCTCACCGAATACATCCGCAGCGCGTTCGACACGCTGGAGCAAGCGATCGGCGACTACGCCGTCCGCGATTAGTTCTCCCGCGGCCGCTCGAGCAACGGCATGGCGATCGGAGGAGCAGATCGACGACCCGGCCGCCGTCGAACCCGGATAGCGCGGCCCTCAGAAAGCGCCTGCGCGTGCGGCGGTCGCGGCCAGCGTGGTGTAGTCCATCGTGAAGGATCCGCCCAGAGAGTCGATGGCGGCGCCGACCGCGCCCAGTATCTCGGCCAGCTGGTCGGGACGGAGTCGGGTGAGGCCGCCCGTGGTGGGGAGCAACCCCAGCCACTGGTCGCGCGTATAGGACTGCTGCCAGTCGAATTGCCACTGTTCGGGATCCCCGAAACGCCCGGCCTCGCGGATCTGGTCGGCGATCTTCGCGTATCCCGTTCGGTAGAGCTCCAGGGGACGTCGAGCAGGTTGGCCGCTGAGCGGGGAGTCCGGCGCCACCCGCCGGTAGGCGGCGGCGAACGGTTCCGCCACCTCGGCGGGCGGCTCGTACAGGTGACCGAAGATCGCCAGCCGTCCCCCTGGACGCAGCACCCCGGCCGCCTTCGCGACGCCGGCGACCGGATCCACCCAATGCCACGACTGCGCGGCGATGACCGCATCGAACATCCGGTCGCCCGGGTGCCATGCCTCGAAGGTGGCAACCTCGACCCGCAGACCACGGGCGCGTGCGAAATCGGCCATCCGCGTATCGGGTTCGACGCCGAGCACCGCGCACCCCGCCGCCTGGAACTGACGGGCCGCGATGCCGGTACCGCAGCCGACGTCGAGCACGTCCGCTCCGGGCGTCCCGGCGAGGATCCGCGCCACCAAAGCCTCGGGGTAACCGGGTCGAGCCTGGTCGTAGCAGTGCGCGTCCACGCCGAACGATACGGCCATCCGCTGGGGCTCCTCCGGCTGCGCCGGGGACGGTTCTGCTTGCGCTCGCTTAGTGGGCATGCGCCCACCGTAGTGGGCGCATGCCCACTACGCAATAATGTCGCTGATCGACGCACGAAAGGATCCGTCAGTGCCGACTGGGGTGCACCTTCGCGACGCGCGGCAGCAACTGTTCGACGCCGCCGACCGCGTACTGCTGCGCGACGGGCCGAACGGGCTGACCAGCCGGGCTGTCACCGACGAGGCGGGATGCGCCAAAGGCGTTCTGCACCGGCACTTCCCCGACTTCGACGCCTTCCTCGCCGCACTGGTGCTCGACCGGGCCGCGCAGCTCGAGGCGCAGGCGAGTGCGCTGCGCGCCTCCGCGGGCGCCGGCACGGTGGCCGCCAATCTGACCAGCGCTCTGACCATGCTGTTCGGACCGGTTCCGGTGGCGATCATCCCCCTCATCACCTTTCGTAACGAGCTGCGCGCACGACTGCGGCAGGCCAGGCCCGGCGGCGGCATGGCGATCCTCGCCGAGGCGACAACCGCGATCTCCACCTATCTGACCGACGAGCGGGAACTCGGCCGCATCGCAGCCGACGCCGACATCGACTCACTCACCCTGTCCTTGGTCGGTGGCGGGCATCTGTTGTTCACAGACCGCGACACCGGCCCACCGACCAGATCAGCCGTCGAAAAGTTCGTGGCAGCGGTCATCTCGGACGCCGTGCTACGACGACCGGCCTGAACGCTGCCGCCATCGAGAGAACAGCCGCCGGTGGGGGCGGGGACTCGCGACATCGCGATCCGTTCAGGACATGTCGGCACGATTCCGCCTGCGCAGGCGGTCGGTGACACCGCGAGAAGCGCCGGTCCGAGCCGCCGGAGACGCATTCGGACCAGCGCAGAGTTCGTCGTGTCAACAACTTTCGGCACGACGACGTTCACGAGCAGCCCTCGTAGCGCGCCGACGGGATCGACATCGCCGAGGGCTCGGTCGCGAAACCGGTACGGCGGGTGCGAGTTTGCGGTGGCGAATCCGGTCAATTCTGTCGAGCAAAAGCCATGTGGGGTAACCGGATCGGTTAGCCTGGGAGCGAGTCAGGAGGCTGCTCATGCCCATCAAATACCGTCAGCGCAAATCCTTCGGGCCGCTGAAACTCAACTTCACCCAATCGGGCCTGTCCTCGTGGAGTATCAAGATCGGCCCGTGGTCCTGGAACTCCCGGAGCAAGAAGAACAGCGTCGACCTGCCGGGGCCACTGAGCTGGCGCCAGCGCTGACGAGTCGGCGCCGCGGGCGCTGACGTGTTGCTCACCCGCCGGCGTGCCGCAAGCCGGTGAGGATGATGCGCAGCGCGGCACGGAATTCGTCCTCCGGGTCGCTGTCCAGAGCGGCGTGGGCGATTTCGATCAGTCGCGCGAACTGCGGGTTCGGCAGGCCGGTGATCCGGTCGGTGACCGTGCGGGCATCGTCACCGCGAGCGGCCGCGAGCGGGCCCGCGAGTTCGGCCTGAGCGGAGCCGGCGATCACCCCGGACACCGCCCGGAAAGCGATCAGCAGGCGGTGTCCGGACATGCCGCCGCGGGCAAGGGCTTCCAGCAGCGCTTCGGCGGGCCGCAGCGTGTCCTGATCGAGGCTACGGCGGGTGAGGATGAGCGGGATGGCGTTGGGGTGCGCGCGCACGGCCCGCCACGTCCCCACGGCGATCGCCGCCACCTGCTCCTCCCAGCCGCCACTGGGCTCGATGTCCCACCGCGCCTTGGCCATGACGGCTCCGGTGACGAGCTGTTCCAATCCTTCGCGTCCATCGACGTAGTTGTAGATCGTCATCGCGCCGGTGCCGAGCGCGGCCGCCAGACTGCGCATGGTCAAACCGGTCAATCCGTCGCTGTCGACCAATGCGAGCGCGGCGGCTTGCAGCTGGTCGAGGCTGAATTTGCGGGGCGCTGGCATCCGGCTCCTTGTTTAAGTACATCGTACGTGTTTAACTGTGCATCGGTTTACGTACAACGTACCTGAATGGAGTGGTGATGACCGTCCGCACGTCTTTCCCGTCCGGTCGCGACGAGTGCGCCGCGTGGCTGACCCTGCCCCCGGGCCCGGGCCCGCATCCCGCCGTCCTGCTCGTGCACGGCGGTGGAGCGACGCACGAGATGATGCTCGGCCAGTACGAGAAGTGGTTCTCCGACGCCGGAATCGCCGTGGTGTCATTCGACTTCCGTCACCTGGGCGAATCGGGAGGCCGACCCCGTCAACTGGTCAGCCGGCGCCGCTACGCCGCCGATGTGGACGCGGCTCTCGCGTTCACTCGTGCCCGGCCCGAGATCGATGCCGGTCGAATCGCGCTGTGGGGAACGTCGTTCGGCGCCAGCCACGTTCTCGCCGCCGCTGCGCGCCACGACGACATCGCCGCCGCGGTCGTGCAGTGCCCCGTCTTCAGCGGGCGCGCGGTCGTCTCCCGGGCCGGAGCGCGGCACCTGGCCCGATTCACCACACCGATCGCCTCCGACCTGATCCGTGCCGCGCTAGGCCTGCCCCGGAGGTATGTGCCGATCGTCGGGCGGCCGGGCGAGCGGGCCTTCGTCAACCAGCCCGGCGCACTGGAGGGCTGGTTGTCGGTCATCCCGGCCGGTCACCGCTTCGACAATCGCATCACCGCTGCCTCCGGGCTGGGCATGCTGTTCTACAACGCAGCGTCCCGAGCGTCCCGCGTCCGGTGCCCGCTACTGGTGTGTGCCTGCGACCGGGAGAACCTCATCGAACCCACGATCGCCGAGAAGGTCGCCGCCGCCGTCCCCGGAGCCGTGCTCAAACACTACGACGCCGACCACTTCACGGTGTATCACCCACCGGCCGTCGAACACGTCGTCGCCGATCAGATCGACTTCCTTCGCACACACCTGACGCGGGTCACGTCGTTCCACCACTAGCGACGCCGCCGCGGGCGATCCATATGGGCGCGTACCGCATCGAGGTATCCGGCGATGGCTTCCCGGTTACGTGTCAGACAGTCGATGCGCCGGGACATGCGGGTGAGTTCGTCTTCCAGCAGTGCGAGCATTTCCGGTTGACCATCACATACGTGTGAAGGTTCGAGCATAAGATCATGCAGATAGGCGTCACCACCTTCGTCACGACGAGGGCATCAGCGGTCCGAAACTCGGCTCGGCACTGGAGGAGCGAGGGTTCGAATCCTTGTTCCTGGCTGAGCACTCACATATTCCGGCGAGCCGGAAATCTCCCGCTCCCGGCGGCGAACTGCCGCGGACGTACTACCGGGCGGTGGATCCGTTCGCCGCCCTCGCCGCCGTAGCGGCGGTCACCGAACGGTTGATTCTCGGAACCGGCGTGACCCTGCTCATCCAGCGCAACGTCATCCACACCGCCAAGGAGGTCGCGACACTCGACCTGATCTCCGCAGGGCGCTTCGTCTTCGGCGTGGGCGCGGGCTGGAACAGAAGGGAGATGGCCGATCACGGCACCGATCCCCGCACTCGCGGCGCGCTGCTCGACGAGCAACTCGACGCCATCCGGAAGATCTGGACCGAGATCTCGCCGAAAATCACGGTCGGTTCCTCGATTTCGACCCGATGTACGCGTGGCCGAAACCCGTGCAACGGCCGCATCCGCCGATCTATCTCGGCGGATGCGATCTCGCATCCGATTAGTCACGCGCACCCGCGCGAAGGCGTCCTGGGGACGTGCGATGCCGGTGGCAACGCAACGGTTCACACCTTCCGGAATATCCACTTCTCACTGTCGCTTTCCCGGTTGGGCATCAACTGTGGTCGATTGTTCATGAGGATGCCGATGACGTACTCGTCATCGCTGGTGGCTATCGGGGATATCTCGGGGAAATCAGGTAGATCCCAGCCGCAATGCTCGTCGCTGCACAGGAGTCGGCCATTCGACCGGACGGCCGACAAATGACCGCCGGTTTTCTTGTTGACGATGTCGAAGTCGCCCTCTTCGGGATTGCCCGGGCAGGTCCACAGCTGGGCGTCGTCGTCGGCGGCACGCGGCTGCATGGTCACACTGTCCGCGTCGCCGTCGACCGCGAGGGCCTGGCCGGTCTCGTAATTGATGATCTGGTATGTGGTAGCCATGGTCTCGTCCTCACTGTACGAGCGCACCGCTACCGAGCTCGACACCGCCGGTGACGCTGCGCTGATCCCGTAGTCGTCGTCCAAGGTGAGTCGCCGAGAGCAAGTACAGCAGAATCGGCGGGACGCCGAAGCGAATTCCGTGGACCGGATCCGGATCGCGATCGAACGACCCCGCTGCGCGGTAATTCATCCGAAAGAGGTGAGGGAAGGGGCGTGGGCGTATTCATATGCTGCCGTGAGCAGCTTCCGAGAGTCAGAACACTTTCCGCTCCGGTAACGGATCCGCACCACGAAGCGGCGCGATCTGCGCCGCGCTGCGGCGAGATGCGCGCAATTGATTCCTCGTGCGCCGAGCGCACCCCTCGAAGGGAGACGATCGATGACCGATACCGGCATGGGGACCAAACGCAAGACCGTGCCTCCGGCTTCGCCGACCGAGCAGCAGCCCGCCGAGCGGAGTTCACCCGGCTGGTACAAGCTGTACAACGACACGGACACGTACGTTTCGGTCTACCGGCAGGAATGGGACAAGCCCAAATCGCTGTTCATCCTGGCTCCCGGTCAGACCAGCTCGGAATACGAGGCCGGACACGAGATCTTCATCCTGTGGATGACGAATGTCGGCACCGAATCGACGCCGATCACCTGGGACAGTTCCGGCGGGTTCAGCGTGGAGTACGTGCAGAGCGGGTACACGCAGTCGAACCAAGTGAACAACGTGAGTTCCTTCGGATAGAGGTGCCGGAACGGGCGCGACGACCACCGCGGTGTGCGTCGTCGCGGAAGGCGACGTGTCGATCATCGGCATCGCTGGCGGCACCTTGCCCGTCGGCTTCGGCGTCTCGCCGTTCGAGGTGAGCGTGACGGCACCGTACCGGGCAGTCACGGCGAACGCGCGAGGTCCTCGATCCGGCACGGGCGGGGGGCGGTCGAGGTGCACGTCGAAACCTTCGCGATGGACGAGGCGGCGCCGGCTTACCAGCGATTGCACGACGGAAGAATCAGCGGTCGCGCCGTGATCCTGCCCAACGGATGAGGGCGCAGCCGAAGATTTGGCCGAAAGTGTGGATTTTCTGACCTCAGCTGTTTGACGTGGATCTTTGTCCAGGTCATAGCGTTGTCACCATGAGCACACCTTCGATCGTCATCATCGGCGCCGGTTTCGGGGGGCTCGGCATGGCGATGGAACTCCAGCGTGCGGGCCTCGACGACGTCACGCTCCTGGAGCGGGCCGAGGACGTAGGCGGCGTCTGGCGGGAGAACACCTACCCCGGCGCGGGCTGTGACATCCCCTCGCCGCTGTACTCCTACTCGTACGCACCGCGCACCGACTGGCCGAAGCGGTTCTCCCAGCAGCCGGACATCCTCGCCTACCTGCGCGGGATCGCCCGCGACCACGACCTCCTGCGCAAGATCCGGTTCCGCAGCGAGGTCACCGAGGCGGAATTCGACGACGCCACCGGACGCTGGACCGTGCGCACCGCCGACGGCTCCCAGCTGAGCTGCGATGTGCTGATCTGCGCCGTCGGGCAGCTCTCGCGGCCCGCGCTGCCGGACATCCCCGGCGTGGAGACCTTCCGCGGGACGGCCTTCCACTCCGCCGAGTGGGATCACCGGGCCGATCTGACCGGCAAGCGGGTGGCGGTCATCGGCACCGGCGCGAGCGCGGTGCAGTTCGTGCCCGCGATCGCGCCCTCGGTGGCGCGCCTGACGCTGTTCCAGCGCTCGGCGGCGTGGATCATGCCGAAGCCGGACGTCGAGTACAAACCCTGGCATCATCGCGCGTTCCGGCTGCTGCCGGTCACTCGCCGCACCGAGCGCTTCGCGTTCTGGCTGTTCTGCGAGTTCCTCGCGCTCGGCATCGTCGACGTGCCAATCATCCGCAAGCTGGTGACGCGGATCGGCCTGCGGCATCTGCGGCGTCAGGTGGCCGATCCGGAGCTGCGCGCCAAGCTGACCCCGGACTATCCGGCCGGCTGCAAGCGAGCGCTGTTCTCCAACGACTACCTGCCCGCGCTCACCCGGCCCGACGTGACGGTGGAGACCACCGCGATCACCGAGATCACCCCCGAAGGCGTGCGCACCGCCGACGGCGTGCTGCACGAGGTGGACGCGATCGTCTACGGCACGGGCTTCAAGGGCACCGAGTTCCTCTGGCCCATGCGAGTTTCCGGACGGGGCGGCCGCAAGCTGGCCGACGAGTGGGCGCAGGGCGCCCGGGCATACCAAGGCATCACGGTGCCCGGCTACCCGAACTTGTTCCTCGTCTACGGACCGAACACCAACCTGGGCGTCGGTTCGATCGTCTACATGATCGAATCGCAGGCCCGCTACATCCGCCAGGCCGTCCAGCGGCTCGCCGAGCGTCCTGGCCGGGTATTCGAGGTGCGCCCCGAGATCGAGGCCCGGTTCGACGATCGGCTGCAACAGCGCCTCGACCGCACGCCGTGGAACTTCTGCTCGAGCTGGTACCGCAACGCGGCCGGGCGGATCACCAACAACTGGCCGGGCACCGTCACCAGCTACCGGTGGCACACGCGCAGATTCGACCCGGCGGACTTCGATTCGAGGCTCGTCTCTTGACCCGGCCCGCCTCGCCCGCGGCAGCAACTTCGACAAGTGGTGGAGATCAGATGACGTTCGACTACGACGTGGTGGTCGTCGGTTCCGGCTTCGGCGGCAGCGTGACCGCGCTGCGCCTGACCGAGAAGGGTTACCGGGTCGGAGTGCTCGAAGCGGGAAGACGCTTCGCCGACGACGAGTTCGCCGAAACTTCGTGGGACGCGCGCAAGTACCTCTGGGCCCCGGCCCTCGGCTGCTTCGGCATCCAGCGGCTGACGCTGCTGAAGGACACCTTCATCATGGCGGGAGCGGGCGTCGGCGGCGGCTCCCTGGTCTACGCGAACACCCTCTACGAGCCGCCGGACCGGTTCTACCAGGACCGCCAGTGGGCCCACATCACCGACTGGAAAGACGAACTCGCTCCGCACTACGACCAGGCCAAGCGAATGCTCGGCGTGACGACGAATCCGGCGACCACGCCGTCGGACCGCGTGCTGGCCGAGATCGCCGAGGAGATGGGCGTCGGCTCGACCTACCGCAGCACTCCCGTCGGCGTCCTCTTCGGCGGCAACGGGACGCGCCCCGGCCAAGACCTGCCCGACCCGTTCTTCGGCGGCGTCGGCCCGGCCCGCAGCACCTGCACGCACTGCGGCGAGTGCATGACCGGCTGCCGGCACAACGCGAAGAACACCCTGGTCAAGAATTACCTGTACCTCGCAGAGCAGGCCGGCGCGACGGTGCACGCGCTCACCACGGTGACCGACGTGCGCCCGCTGCCCGGCGGCGGATACGAAGTCGCCACCGTCCGCACCGGACGCTGGGTGCGCAAGGCACGCCGGAAGTTCACGGCCGAACAGGTCGTCTTCGCCGCGGCCGCGCTGGGCACCCAGAAGCTGCTGCATCGGCTTCGCGACCGCGGCTCGCTGCCGGACATCTCGCCGCGGCTGGGCGAGCTGTCGCGCACCAACTCCGAGGAACTGCTCTCGGTCCGTAGCCGCCGCAAGGATTCCGACTTCACCAGGGGGGTGGCGATCACCTCCTCGATCCACCCGGACGCCGACACCCACATCGAGCCGGTGCGCTACGGCAAGGGCAGCAACGCGATCGGTCTCATCGGCACCGCCATGATCGATCCGGACGGGCGCACCCCGAAGCTGCGCCTGTGGGCGCGCACGATGCGCAAGCTCGGCCGCGACGCCCTCCACCTGCAGAACCCGCGCGGATGGTCGGAACAGATGATCGGTCTACTGGTGATGCAGTCGGTCGACAACTCCATCACCACTTACACCAAGCGCGGCCTGTTCGGCCGCAAGATGACGACCCAACAGGGTGTGGGCGAACCCAATCCGACCTGGCTCCCGGCCGGGCACGAGGTGGCGCACCGAGTGGCCGACAAGATCGACGGCATCCCGGGCGCCGGCTGGAGCGCGCTGTTCGACATCCCGATGACCGGGCACTTCATCGGCGGATGCGTCATCGGGGAGTCCCCCGACGCCGGAGTCGTCGACCCCTACCACCGGATGCACGGATACCGGGGACTGCATGTCATCGATGGCTCGACCATTTCGGCCAATCTCGGGGTGAACCCGTCGCTCACGATCACCGCGCAGGCCGAACGCGCCGTTGCCCTCTGGCCGAACAAGGGCGAGCCGGATCCGCGGCCCGAGCCGGGCGCACCCTACCAGCGCATCGCCCCCGTGCCGCCCCGCACGCCGGTGGTCCCGGCCGACGCGCCTGCCGCGCTGCGGTTGCCGATCGTCGAGATCAGCGGGCCGCCCACCCGATCCGCGCCGACCCCCGACACACGCGGCTGATCACAGCCTTTCGGCCGTCGGATGCCGGTGTGCGCGAACACAGCGAGCGGTGCTACGACGACGAGGATCGCGAGCACCAGTAGCACCGCGCCCGGCCCCGGGGTCAGTGGGAGGCGTTCGGTCAACGGCGCGAGCCCCGCCGAGTCTCGCAGCCGTGCTTTACGCCCCGTGACCAGCAACAGCAATGGCCGAGTCGGGTTTCGGCGACCGGGCAGCCAGGTTCGCGAACTCTGTCGCCCAGCGCGTCGAACAGGAATGGTCGGCGGATTCGGGCGTCGAGGCGATCGGACAGTTACGGCGGGCGTTGCACAGGCTGCGTGAGAGCATCGATCCGTATGACCCCACTGCCGCCGACACGCGATCCGGCAGAGAGTAACTCGCATCGGTCCGAGCATCCGGCCGATCTCGACGCCGAGCGGAGCGTTGGCCGGTATGCCACGCATCCGCGGGGTAATCGGACTCCCACCGGATGCGTGGCCAGGAAACTCATGCCGTTTCGGTCACACCGGCACGCCTCCATAGGTGCGCCGGTATTTCGCTTGGAGGAACGACAGGACACCGAACGCCATCAGACCCAGGGCAACCGCGATGAGCAGCCAGGGACCCAAGGCGCTGTCGGCGAAATCGTGCAGGACGGCGTCGACGCCTTTCGCGTTCGCCGGTTCGTACCGGGCGGCCGCGACCACCGCGGCGAGGCCGATGGCGACGATGATCAACCCGCGGGCCAGATAGCCGATGCGGCCCAGCCAGATCACGCTCTCCCGGGAGGCCTGGGTCATCCAGCCCATGCGCAGGTCGTCAACGAAGGCGAGACGAAGCCCGCGCAGAGTGGTCAGCACACCCGCGGCGAGAATGGCCAGACCGATCAGCAGGACGACCACCTGTCCGCCGTCCCAGCCCAGAATCCGTGCGGTCACATCCCGTGCGACGGCGTCGCCGGGCGGCGGCGTCCGGCCGTCCACGACGAACCGGAGGACGAAGAAGGCCGCCACGGCGTACAGCAGGCCCAAGGCCAAGGGACGCACCCGAGGTCCGTTCGAACCCGCCGCGGGCGCGCCCGCGGCCTGCGCCAGCCGCCACGCGGCCAGCGCGGCGAATCCGAGGGCGAGGATCCACAGCAGCAGATAGCCCAGCGGCTTATCGGCGAGTGCGGCGAGCGCACCGCCCGCGGTCGGCTCGTGCTGCGCGACGCCGACGGCCAGCATGAACGCGAGAATGCCGATGACGATGTAGGCGACCCCGCGTGCGACGAAGCCGAATCGCGCGGCGCCCGCCAACCCGCGCGAACGCGCGTACCCGCGCGGCCGCCTGCGGTCATGGCGCCGCCACCGGCCGCCATACCGGTTGCGCCATCCACTTCGGTACCCGGTCCGCCACCGGCTACGCCGCACTCCGCCGCTGCGACGCCATCGATATCTGTCCGTATTTCGGATAAAGCTCATGGTTCTCACCTCTCCATGGACCGTATTGCCCACTTCGGGTGGATCAACCGCGGCGAAATCGTCGAAGGACCCCGGACGGCACAGCGCTACTTCGATTCCCTCTGCCCCACAATGCATTTCGCTCACCGCGCTGAAGGCAGATAATCCTGGACGGCGTCGACCGCTCGCCGGGCGCTCTCCGCCGCGGACTCCATGGTCGACGGCAGTCCGGCCCTGGTCCTATCACCGGCGAGGGAGAGCGCTCGGGGCAGGTGTCGTCCAACTCAGCCGCAGGGACTCGAATCAGGGATGGGAGGAGAAGGTGACTTGCGGCTGGTGGATCACCTCGGTGCGCAGGACATGGGCGGTACGAGCCTCCGGATAGTGGCTGCGCTGAGGCAAGATCCGTGCTTCGAATGATCCGGGCTGCGAGCGCTACGTTCCGTCGGAGTCCGATGGTGGAGGGCGCCAGGGTAGGCGGACGGGCTTGGTGGCGCCCGTGAGAATTTGCTGGATGCCGGCGGCCAGGGCCGAGCCGATAGAGGTGAAGCAGGCGAGTATGGCCGTGCGGGTGAGGCCGGCGGTGGAGTAGCGGGTCTCGCTGATGCCGGGGAACGGCAGTTTGTCGTTGCCGAACATCCATGACATCACCGATCCGAGCTGCCCGCCCAGATCCCATCGGCGCGAGGTCATTTCCTTGAGTTCGGGCGCTTTGCTGTTGATGTAGAGCAGGGTGCAGACCGTGCAGATCGCCACTGCCACCGAGGATATCGCTGTCGCGCGCTCGAGTATTTTGCTGCGGGTTCGCAGATTGATTATCACGGTGAGTACACAGACGATGACGGCGACGGTGGTCAGGAGCGCCCAGAAACCGGTGATGTGAGCTAGAGACATCGGTTTCGTCGACGACCAGACGGTCAGGTATCGGGTAGAGGCGTTGATGCGGCCGAAGGCGTTGGTTTCGGCTTTGCCGTTGGGTCCGGACGCGGTAAGCCACGGCCGGAACAGCAGGCCGAAGGTGATCAGGCTCCCGACTGCCGCCCAAACGTAACCCCAGTTCCCGTTGACGGCTTTACGCAGCCCCCCTTTCTTCTCGACCAGTTCATGAGCAGAATTTTCGGCCGGTCCGTGCTGGTTCTCAGCTTTATTCCAAGGAGTCGAGTTTTCCATGGAATTATGCTATGGATATTCCCAATATTGGAAGGTCCCACATTGCGCCGAAGACTTGCCGAGTGCAATGACTCCGCGCAATCGAGCTCAGTTCGTGTATCGCTCGCTCGCCCCGAGTGGTTTATATTGTTGCACAACGGTTTTCGTCGTTCTCATGCGTCCATGTTGCGTTTCGACGTCGACAGGCTCGATCTTGAATACCCTCTGCTGTCGCCCTTTCGCATTGCGCGGAAAGAGATTTGGGGAATTCCGCCCGAATGCCGACCATGATAGGCGCAACGGACTCGACGCCGGTTTCCTCGAGGCCTCCCACATCGCGGCGCGGCTCGAGGTTTGCCCGGCGTCGCGAGCGCCGCCGGGCACGGGCCAGTTGCCGTTGTCGCCGCGGCAATCGGAAAGGCGCCTCGAGCGCCATGGTCGGCAGGTGGCAGAGCAACGGTCCACGCGCGATGCCCTTCGCCTATCACAACGACCCCGGGAAGACGGCCGAAGCGGTCCACCCCGACCACCCGACCTGGACGACCACCGGCGACATCGGCTAGGTCGAACACGACGGCTATCTGTTCCTCACCGACCGCAAAGCCTTCATGATCATCTCCGGTGGCGTGAACGTCTACCCGCAGGAAGTCGAGGACGCGCTCGCCCTGCATCCCAAGGTGCTCGACGTGGCGGTGATCGGTGTGCCCGACGAGGAGATGGGCGAATCCGTCAAGGCCGTCGTGCAACCGGCGACGGGTGCCGCACCGGGCCCCGACCTCGCCGCCGAGCTGCGCGATCACCTGCGCGACCGCATTGCTCACTACAAGGTGCCCCGGAGTTTCGACTTCGCCGACGACCTACCCCGAACTCCCACCGGCAAACCGGTCAAAGGCGAACTCAGCCAACGGTACGTGTGAGTTTCCCGGGAGCTACGCGGCGTAGGCGAGGTCGGCGGCCTCCCCTGCGCGCGTCAGGAGGCGCGCGAGGGCCTCCGCGACCCGGCCGGGTTCCTCCAGGATCACGGAATGCCCGGCGCCCTCGACGATCACGAAATCCGAGTACTCGACGGCGGCGGCCATCGCCACGGAATGCGACGGCGGCGTCATCAAGTCGGCGGAGCCGCACAGGACCAGCGTGGGGATCCGGGACAGGAGCGCCAGCGCGTCGGTGCGGTCGTAGACCATGAAGTCGCTCAAGAAACCGGCCATCGTGACGATCGGCGTCTCGTTGCGCATCGCATTGGCCAGCGCGAGCACCCGCGCGCTCACCTTGCGGTCGCCGAATTCCGCGGTACGGATCAGCGGGGCGAACAACCGGCAGACCAGCAACTTGGCGTGGTGCATCGCCCCCGGTGCGCGGCGGACGGCCGCCTGGAACGCGGAGACCACCGGGTTGCGCAGCAGACGGCCGAAACCGGCGTCGACGAGGCCGTCGGCAGCGGTCGCGAGCAGGGCCACGCCGACGACGCGGGTGCCGATCTCGTGCGGATTCTGACCGGCATAGGTGAGCGCGGTCATGCCACCCATCGAGTGGCCCGCGAGGACGACCGGCCCGGTGGGGGCCACGGCATCGAGAACGTCCCGCAGGTCCCGGCCGAGCTGGTCGAGGGTGTAGGTCCGCCGGGACGCCACGGCCGACTCGCCGTGGCCGCGGTGGTCGTAGCAGACGATTCGGGCGCCGGCGTATCGGCGCAGCAACTCGGCGCGGACGTAGGTCCAGGATTCGGTGCGCAGGCAGTGTCCGTGCAACAGGACGACGGTGAGATCCGCGTCTCGCGGGCCGTATTCGCGGACCGCGAGCGCCACGCCGTCTTCGGTCCGGACCGTGGCACGCCGTTCCGCCGTGGCGGCGATTGCGTTGAGAATCGACATGGGATGCTCCGGTTCACTGGCGGTGACTCGTCTTACTTTCCGCCGTCCCGGCCGCCGCCGGCAGGCCCCCGAGTGCTGGGCTCCGATCCCCAAGGGGTGAGCCGATCACCACCAAGGTGGGGCGGCGTGCACGCCGCGTTCGGAGTGCTCCGCCACCGGCGATAACGTGCGGCTAGCGCACCGGATCGACGCCGAGCACATCCAGGGCGAAGTCGCCGTACTGCGCGGCCACTTCCTCCGGGGTCGCCGGGCCGGACTCGCGAAACCACTGGGGAATGGCGGTGCACATGGTGGCTATGGCCCGGCCGGCCGCGCGGATGTGCGGACTCGCCACGCGGCCCTCGGCATGAGCCTCGGCGATCGCGTCGTCCAGGATGGCTTGGATGTCACGGCGGGAGCCTGCGATGCGCGCACGCTCGCTCGCCGAAAGGCTCCGCATCTCGCTGGCGCCGATGAAACCGAGATCGCGGCGATGGGTGTGGAACAGGGCCAGCGCTTCGACGATCAGGCGCACCCGGTGCACGCTGTCGCGGCCGTCGGCGCGCGCGGCGCGCACTCGCCAGTGCAATTCGTCCATGGTCAGGTCGAGGATCCGGACCAGCAGGTCGTGCTTGTCACGATAGTGATGGTAGAGCCCGGGAACGCTGGTGCCCGCCCGCCGAGCGAGGGCGCGCACAGTCGTGCCGTGATAGCCGAACTCGACGAACGACGCGAGGGCGGCGGCCAGCACCGGGTCGACGTCCAACGGAGCGAACTCGCGCCAATCGCCCGGCGGGCCCGGCTCGGAGACGGCCCGGCGGCGGCGCGGAGGCGCTGCAATGGCAGCGTCGCCGAGCAAGTGGGTGACCGGTACGCCGAGTACCTCGGACAGGCGGGTGAGCCGGGAGATCGAGATCCCGGTCTTCCCGGTCTCCATCGCGCTGAGCGTCGCGGGACTCACCTCCAGCCGACGGGCCACTTCGCGCAGCGACAGTCCCGTGGCACGGCGCGCGCGCCGGATCGCCTCGTGTGGCGCGGTGGCCTCAATGTCCATATGTTCAGAATATCTGAACAAACGGACTTCCGATTTGCGTCGAACTCCGCTCTTTGACAGCACTCTCGGGCAGTGAGACAGTGTTCAGTTGGAGCGATCGTTCGGTCTCTGACGAGCTCCGGATATCGAGGAGGAATGCGCGATGCCGATCGATCTGACCTATTCCGACGAGGTTCGGGCGCTGACCGAGCGCACCCGTGATTTCGTCCGGGAAACGGTGCTGCCGATCGAGGACGAACACAACGGCGACATCACCGCCGCGGGGGGCGACGGATTGCGCGTCACACTGAACAAGCTGGCCCGCGAGGCCGGGGTCTTCGCGCCGCACGCGCCCGTCGAATACGGCGGTCACGGATTGTCGATGTCGGACCGCGCGCCGGTGTTCGAGGAAGCGGGCTACGCACTGTTCGGCCCGGCCGCGCTCAATATCGCCGCGCCGGACGAAGGCAACGTCCACATGCTCGCCCACATCGCCGACCCGGAGCAGAAGTCGCGCTACCTCGAACCCCTCGCCCGGGGCGAGATGCGTTCGGCCTTCGCGATGACCGAGCCCGCACCCGGCGCGGGGTCCGACCCGGCGGCACTGGCCACCCGGGCCGTGCGCGCCGACGGCGGTTGGCGGATCAACGGCCACAAACACTTCATCACCGGCGCGGACGGCGCCGGCTTCTTCATCGTGATGGCCCGTACCTCCGGCGAACCGGGGCAGCGGGGCGGCGCGACCATGTTCCTGGCTCCCGCGGGGACGCCCGGCCTGCGCGTGGGCAGGCACATCACCACACTGGACCGGGCCATGATCGGCGGCCACTGCGAAGTCTTCTTCGACGACATGTTCGTCCCCGACGAAGCGGTGCTCGGCGCTGTCGATCGCGGATTCGAATACGCCCAGGTCCGGCTGGGCCCGGCGCGCATGACCCACGTGATGCGCTGGCTCGGCGCCGCTCGGCGCGGCCACGACATCGCCGTCGAGCGGGTCGCCCAGCGCGAGGGCTTCGGCGCGCGCATCGGCGATCTCGGCATGGCGCAGCAGATGATCGCAGACAACGAGATCGACATCGCCGCCACCCGTGCGTTGCTGGTGCGCTCCTGCTGGGAACTCGACAACGGGGAGCACGCGGGCAACGCCACCTCGATCGCGAAGACCTTCGCCGCCGAGGCGATCTTCCGCATCGTCGACCGGAGCATCCAGTTGTGCGGCGGCTTCGGCGTCTCCGACGACCTGCCGCTGGCCCGCCTCTCCCGTGAAGTGCGGCCGTTCCGCATCTACGACGGGCCTTCCGAGGTGCACCGGTGGGCCATCGCCAAGCGCGCGGTCAGCGCCGCCCGCCGGGCGGCGGCGGACGGGTCCGGGCCTGCACACTGACCCGGCTCGCCACACCGCCGACAAACAACGCCCCCACCCCCGGGACCTCTAGACTTCGGGCAGCACCGGCCGACTCACCACGCGTGTTATCAAGGGTCGAGTCTTCACCTGACCCGCGAACTCGCCACGCATCCGGCACAGGCTCCGTCCCCGATGAGAACGCGGGCCGACTGATCCGACTACCGGATGACCGAGAGGAGAGTTGCATGTCAGCGCAAGACCGCCGATACCTCATCCTGCTCGAACCGGGCGAGGTCGCCGACGAGGGAGCGCTCGCGGCGATCCGGTCCACATTCTTCGACTGGCTGAAGCGAACCGGCGCCGAAGTAGTTCAGGACGGCGGCGCGAATCGATTGGTCATCTCCTCGGCGCCCGAAACCGCCGAACTGGTCCGGAGCCTCGACTACGTAGTCACCGTCGAGCCGTACGCCTGAGCAGCCCTTCGGTGTGGACACACACCCGCCGCCGCCAGCTTCGGCTGACGGCGGCGGGGCGTCTGCGTGGGACTGATCGGCGTGCGTCTACCGCCCGTGCTGATGCGCGGACTGGCGGGCCTCGTCGACGTCCGCCTCGGCACGAGCCTTCTCGGCCGCGGCTTCCTTGCCGGCCGCTTCGCGCTGCGATTCCGCCTTGTCCTGCTGCGCGCGACCTTCGTCCTTCAGGTCCTGGTGACCGGTGACGGTGCCGGCCGCTTCCTTCACCTTGCCCTTGACGTCTTCGACGACGCCTTCGACGCCTTCACGAGCACCGCTTCCGTGTTCCGCCACAACAACCTCCTGGAATATCGGAACAAGCTGACATCTCGCGCATACCCGGAAGACCGGCCTCGAACCAGCTGCGGCGAGAAAGTTCGGCGCCGCGCGCCTTACGACACCGGCCGGCGTCAGCGCAGCGGGGTGGTCTCGCTCGGTCCCCGGCGGTATCGCGTCATCGTGAGCTGTTGCTCGCGGTCGTTGAACTCCGGGATCGGCGGCACTGCGACACGGAAGTGCCGGCGCGTCCCCGTGCGCACCGATAGAAAAATCGGCCCCCGACTCGCTCCGGCTCCCGCCTCCCCGAGCCTATGTCCGCACTGCGGTACCGCCGAGCCCCGACATCGTCAGCTCGACGGGTTCTCGCGGCTGGACGGGACGGAACACACAGCGCGTACACGTGTAGATCGTTGGCATGCACTCGTTGCAGTGCACGCAGGCCGAGCGGGTCGACGCATCGGACTGGATGCGGCGCAACAGGTTCGGCTCCCGGAGCAGTGCACGGCCCATGGCGACGAATTCGAAGCCCTCCGCCATCGCCAGCCGCATGGTGTCCGAGTTCGTGATGCCACCGAGCAGAATCAGCGGCATCGACAATTCCCGCCGGAAGTGTCGCGCCCGCTCCAGCAGATACGCCTCCCGGTACGGGTATTCCTTCAAGAAGGCCTTGCCGACCGCCCGGAAGCCCCACCGCGCCGGCACGGGCAGAACGCCGGCGAACGACCGCCGCGGAGCGTCGCCGTGGAACAGCAGCATCGGATTGAGCAGCGAGCTGCCCGCCGTGAGTTCCACGGCGTCCAGGCTGCCATCGGCTTCCAGCCACGCGGCGACCTGCACCGACTCCGGCACGGTGAGCCCGCCCCGCACGCCGTCCTCCATATTCAGCTTCGCCGTCACCGCGAGACGGCCGCCCACGGCCTGCCGCACCGCGGCGGCGATCTCGCGCGCCAGGCGCGCCCGGTTGGCCAAGCTGCCGCCGTACCGGTCCTTGCGGCGGTTCAGCTTGGGGCTCAGGAACGAGCTCACCAGATAGTTGTGCCCGAAATGGATCTCCACCGCGTCGAAGCCCGCCTCCTCGGCCAGCTTCGCCGCGCCTGCGTGCGCGGCCACCAGCTCACGGATGCCGTTCTCGTCGGGGCTGCGCATCATGCGCATCGAGAGCGGGCTCAGCATCCGGCTCGGCGCCAGCGCCGGAGCCCGGTTGGAGGCCGCGTTCGCCACCGGGCCGGCATGGCCGATCTGCGCGCTCACCGCGGCGCCCTCGCCATGGACGGCCTCGGTGAGCCTGCGCAGCCCCGGCACCGCATCGGGACGCATCCAGATCTGGTGCCGGTCGGTGCGGCCACCGGGAGCGACAGCGCAATACGCCACCGTCGTCATCCCCACCCCACCGGCGGCCACTTCGCGATGGAACTCGATCAGCTCGTCGGTCACCACCGCGTCCGGTGTACGGCCTTCGAAGGTCGCGGCCTTGATCACCCGATTGCGCAGGGTGATCGGCCCGAGTTGGGCCGGTGCGAATACGTCGTTCATCATTTCTCTCCTGTCGGCGCGGTCAATCCGGCCACGACGAATTCCCGGAGGGTGGCCACCGCCTCCTGCGACAACTCCCGGTGCTCGGCGCTGCCGAACCGCATGATGATCAGGTCGAATGCCAACATCCACCGGCGCTTGCTCTCGCGCTCGCTCAGACCCGGCAACAGGCTTGCCCACGCATCGATGCGGAACCAGGGTTGACGCCATTCGGTCACCTGCCTGCCGAGCACGAATTGCGCCAGCAATCGCAGGTGCAGGCGGCCCACCGGATCGGCGGCCAACGTGACGAACGGTTCGATCACCGCGTCGACCACTTCGGCGATGGATTCGTGCGCGCCGGTGACGGCGGCCAGACGGTCCGCCCATACCGGTCCCAGCCGCTCCTCGAGCAACGCGGCGACCAGGGCGTCCTTCGACCCGAAATGGTAGTGCACCGCCGCCGGGTTCGCTCCGGCCTGCGCGCAGATGCCCCGCACCGACACCTCGTCGTACCGGCCCTCGAGCAGCAGGCGTTCGGCGGCTGTCAGCAAGCGATCGCGGGTGGTCGCGGCGTCGGAGACCGATTTCGGCATGCGCACAGTCAAGCATGTTTCCATCGGTGATTCAATCAATGATTGAACCGATCGAGCCTTACCGCCGCATCGCGGCTCAGCGGACCGCGCGGCGCTGCTCGCTCAGGAATTGCCCGCGATGATGACTTCGGGAATACCGGTCCCGAGCGGCACCGGTCGGCACACCGGCGCCGGACTGCTCGGCTCCAGCACAGTCAGCAGCAACTCCTGCACGAACGGGTCGTACACCATGTGGAAGTGCCCGGT
>NZ_JBSGDA010000024.1:92993-125081 GCF_053602135.1 Nocardia sp. NPDC004573 | reverse complement strand
AAAGCCACACACTTCCTCGCGTTCCTCACCCTCGCCGCGGCGCTGACCTGCTTCAAGAAGCTGACGAAACGCACCACATGAGACGTGGTCTAAGTTGCTTCCTTTTCCGCTATGTTCGACCACGCGTGCCGGACAGCGCTGTCCTCGAGAGATTCGCGCCAGTACATATTGCGGCTGGCCGAGCAATGGAGTCAGCGCTCGTGCTGAGCAGGGTTGAGGTGCTGCGCTGGAGCTCGGAGTAGGGCTGAAGATTACTGAGTCTGGATGTAATTCAGCGCTGCCCGCCGGAAGACTTGCATCGAGGTCGCTGGGTTCCAAGGGGACTGGTTCGCAACACCAACGCACCATAAGTCGAAGCACTGTGGTTCACCCGAGTCGAGTTCGCCGCTTGGCCGGAGGGATGTAAACGGCAAGTTCGACGACCTCGCTGTCTGATGCCGTGGGCGGCGTGAGCGCTGGCCAGCGACCGCTTCGACCTCATTGCGCCGCGACCGAAGCCGACTGCCATCGATCAATCGTCTGCGAACGCCGCGGCCGTCGAGCTACCGCGGTGCCGTTGTTGCCGCAGGGGGAGTGGGGTCGACGAGTCGTACCTCCAGAGGGGCAACGTTTGCATCGAGACGTACGGCAGGACTGTAAACGCCGTCAGGAGGGAGATATCCACGGATGTACGCGGCTCGTTGGACCGCACCGTCTTTTGTGAACACGAGAATGCTGCCACGCTCGGTGAAGATGGGTTCCATCTCGACCGGAGCGCCGACGAACGCCTCGACTTTCGCGCGGGTGTCGGCGGTCACGACGTAGACCCGGTCCCAATCGCCGCCGGTGAGATCACGGAGCAGAGCCGAGCCGTGCGTGCGGAAGAGTTCGTCCTTCTGCGCCTCCAGATCGGTGTCCTCGACAAGGTGCGGACCTGTCGGTCGAGGCTCCACGAATTCGAGGTAGCGCGGGTAGCCAGGCGCCCGAAGCTCGACGTCTGCGGTGTAGAGCCCTGGAATCAGTGGCACATCAACCCAACTCGCATGCTCAACGCCGTTCCCTCGCACGAGAACCAGCACTGACGCGCCACTCTTGGAGAAGGTGTGCTCCATCTCCACTGGTGCACCGACTTCTCGCTCCACCTGTTCCCGGCCGAGGTACTCCTGCTGGTACACGTAGACGCGGTCCCAGCTTCCGCCGGCAAGGTCGCGCAGTGGCGCGAAGCCGCCCTTCCGCCACAGGTCGTTCAACCGTGCGGACAGCGTCTTGTCCTCACTCAGGTGTGGTTCGAACGGGCCGCCGCCCACATATGCCAGAAGTCCGACCACCGCCAACACCGGCACAGCGACGAGAAGAACGCCCCACAGCACCCTGCGAAGCCACTTTCCCTTAGTAGTAGGTTCCGTTCTTGGGTTCACCACGCGTCACCTCCGGGTCGTGACCACCTCGCGCCGGGGGCTCTTTGTCGGTAATCCCCGTGTCGCCGAATGGCACCTGGTTGCTGTACTTCAGTTGACCGTCGGGTCCGACGACAACCAATTGACCGTTTTCTACCGCCTTCTTCACAAGCTCCTTCAGTTCGGTGGGCGACGCATTCGGATGCTCGGCTTGGATTCGACGGCCCACCTCGTTGTTGTGCAGGTCCATCGCCTCCGCGCTCGCGTGTGAAGTCGGACCGTCGATGCGCTCGTGCGCAGTCGTGTACGCGTTTGCCCAGTCTTGGCCGAATTCTCTGGGAACAGCAGAGTGTTCCAGTAGGCGTGCCGGAATGCGTCGGCGTGACCGTCGCCCACACCGCCCGCACGCGGCTTGTCCTCGAAGATCGTCGTTCCCTCCTCCGACGCGGCCTGCTCGATCATGGCGAACGCCAGGACACCATGCAAGTCCAGTTCGGACAGCATCCGCGCCTCACTGGCGGTAACTCGTCTGGGCTCGAACCCGGCGGCTGCCAAAGCCTTCCCGAGCGCGCTGTCCGGATCGGTAGGGAATATGACCGTACCGTCCGGATCGGGTGTGACATTGTATTTGGCCAGCAGACGGTCATGGAGCGTCGCCGGTCCTGATCTGGACGCCGTCGTCACGGACTCCAGTCCATCCTTCGCCGAATTCGGCTGCCGGATCGCCGGTCCAGGAACCGGTGAGCAGCGAATTCGCATCGCTCGCAGCGGAACCCAATGCGGACCGGGACGCCTCCGACAAGCTCGGACCCGGTCCCGGATTCCCCCATCGCTCATACGCCGAAGGGTCCCGGGGGAGTCTCGAGGGTATCCACCGCCGACTTTCCCGTGTGGAGCCGGTCTCAGGAAACGTGAAACCTGGTCGGATCATCCTGCAGGAGAGCGCTCCGGTCCGATTTCGAGTCAGGGACGACGCAGTCGGCTGGAACGCTTCGGCGATGACGTCCACCGCGTGAACATTGCTGGACCCGAGGGGGCTGGCATGGCGCGGCGGAAGATACGGCACGCAGTTGGGTGCTCGGCAGATAGCTGAGTTCGGCGGCTGAACCCGTCGACCTCGCCTGCCGGCTTACGTTTTGGTGCCATCGAATTCGGTTGCGAGGCAGAAGCTAGGGGATTGCCTGGCGTGGCGTGGAGCAACGATCAACACTGACTGGCACGCGTTCAACCCAATGCGTGGATCTGTTCATCGAACCCCGGAGACGGCATGAACAAGTCGATCGTCCAGTTGCTCATCGATAGAGCCATTTATACCAAAGAGCGCTGACACCCCTTTTCGTGCGGGGTGGTCGCTCGATCGGCAGCCGACCCGGTCGGGTAAAACTGCGCCGACGCCTCCGCATGGTCTGGCAGTGTCGGTGACCAGCGAAAAGTGGAGTACATCGTGGCAGATCTCTTGCCGTTCGTGATCGCGGGAATCGTATCCGGCTCGGTTTATGGGCTGGCCGCGGTGGGTTTGGTGCTCACTTACAAGACGTCGGAGTGTTCAATTTCGCCCACGGCGCCATGGCTACGGTGTCGGCGTACGGGTTTTACACCTTGCATGTCATCAATGGGTTTTCGTGGCAGCTCGCCATGGCCATCTGTGTTCTCGGTCTCGGTCCGGCCATGGGTTTGGCGCTGGAATTGCTGGCCCGCGTGGTCGACCAGGCGACAGTGGAACTGCGGATCGCCGCGACCATCGGCATTCTGCTGTTGGTCCAGGCGGGCGTGACTTTGTATTACGGGCAGACGACGACGCGCATCGTTCCGGCCTTCCTGCCGCAGGGTGGATTCGCCGCCTTCGGTGTGCAGGTGCAGTGGTCGGATGTCACCACGTTCGGGGTCGCGGTACTGGCGACCGGCGCGCTCTCGGCCGCGCTGCGCTTGACCCGGCGTGGTGTCGCGATGCGCGCGGTCGTCGGTAACGCGCCGTTGCTGGATCTGGCTGGGACCAGCCCGGTGCGCACTCGGCGATGGGCCTGGTGCGTCGGCACCGGTCTGGCGTCGTTGTCCGGGGTGCTGTTCGCGCCGTTGATTCCGCTCGATCCTATGCAGCTGACGTTGCTGGTCGTCCAGGCGTTCGGAGCGGCGGCCATCGGCCGGTTCACGAGCCTGCCATGGAGCTTCGGCGGTGGACTGCTCATCGGGGTGTTCGCCGCCCTGGCTACCCGCTACTTCACCACCGGGTTGGCCGCGGGAGTTCCCGCCGCATTGCCGTTCCTGGCGTTGTTCCTCGTGCTGCTCGTCATGCCGCGTCGCTTCCTGCTGGACCGGGATCGGGTGACCCGGCGTATCCGATCCGGCTGGACTGCTCCGCCGGCGTTGCAATCCGCTGGTGGGGTCGTGGTGGTGGTCGTGCTGGCGCTGGTTCCGTCGTTCGCGGGCATTCACCTGACGGATTGGACGGTAGCGCTGGCGATGACGCTCGTCTTTCTCTCGCTCGGCCTGCTGGTTCGCACGTCCGGTCAAGTGTCGCTGTGTCATGTGGCTTTCACCGCGATCGGCGCCTGCGCGTTCTCGCACTTCGCGGTCGATTGGCGGTGGCCGTGGCCACTCGCTCTCCTCGCCTGTGGTCTGGTGGTCGTGCCGATCGGTGCGGTTCTGTCGATTCCGGCCATTCGGCTCAGCGGCCTGTATCTGGCGCTGGCGACCTTCGGATTCGGCGTCGTGCTCCAGATGATGTTCTACAGCCGGCCCTATATGTTCGGCACCAGCGGTCTCGGCCTGCCGATGCCGCGCCCCAGCGTATTCGGACTGGACTCCGACCCGTCCTTCTACCGGCTCGTGTTGGTACTGGCCACGGTCGGCACGCTGATAGTGGTGGCGTTGGACAAGAGCAGGCTCGGACGATTGCTCCGGGGTCTGGCCGAATCGCCGACCGCGCTGCGGACCAACGGTGTCTCCATCGAGGTCACCCGCGTTCTCGTCTTCTGCGTGTCGGCGTTCCTCGCGGCGTTGGGCGGCGCACTCGCAGGAATGGCCCAGACCACTGCCTCGGCGACCAACTACCCGTCGCTACTGTCGGTCACCTATTTCGCCGTCATTGTCATCATGGTGGGCCGGGAGCCGTGGTATTCGCTGCTGGCCGCAGCCGCGCTCATCCTGGTGCCGTCCTATGTCCCCGTCGCGGGTATGTCGCTGTGGCTGCAGGTCCTGTTCGGCATCCTGGTGGTGCTCCGTGCCGCCACCGCGAGCCGCCTGAAGGTTCCCGGACCGATCCGATCCCGGCTGGACAGCGCGTTTCGCCGCAAGCGGTCGCCGGCGGTTGTCGCGGTGGAGCCACCCACGAGGCACCCCTCGGCGCTGCTGGAGGTGCGGGATCTTTCAGTCCGTTTCGGCGGCGTGGTGGCCGTCGATGGCATCTCGTTCGAGGCGCGTACCGGGCGGATCACCGGACTGATCGGCCCGAACGGTGCGGGCAAGACGACGACGTTCGATGCCTGCACCGGTCTCGTCCAGGCCAACGCAGGCGAGGTGCGACTGCAGGACCGGGTGATCAGTCGCGTCTCGACGTCCCGCCGGGCGCGGCTCGGCATCGGGCGAACTTTTCAGCGGACGGAGCTGTTCGATTCCCTTACCGTGGCCGAAAACGTCGCGATGGGAGCCGAAGGCCCACTCGCCGGGGCGAATCCGCTGGCCCAACTGTTCGCGGCCCACGGACATGCCGGGAGGGTGCGCGCCGCCGCGACTTCCGCTATGGCGTTGTGCGGAATCGAATCCATCGCGGATTCTCGCGTCGGCGCACTCTCCACCGGACAGCGAAGACTGGTCGAACTCGCGCGATGTCTTGCCGGGCCGTACCGGATCCTGTTGCTCGACGAGCCGAGCGCGGGTCTCGATCGCGCGGAGACCGCGCGCTTCGGGCAGATTCTCCGGCATGTCGTCGCCGAACGCGGGGTCGGAATCGTCCTGGTAGAGCACGACATGTCCCTGGTGCTCGAGATCTGCGAGGAGATCTTCGTACTCGACTTCGGCCGCCTGATATTCCGGGGCTCGCCCGCGCGGGTCCGGGCTTCGGAGGTGGTGCAGCACGCCTATCTCGGCGTACCGATCACGGATGAGAACCGGCTGAAGGAACCCGTAGCATGACCGCCCAGAGCAAGGGGGCCGAAGCTCAGGGCCCTGGGTCGTGCGAAAAGGGACACAGCACCGGCACCGAGTTCGCACTCGAATTGCGCTCGATCGCCGCGGGCTACGGCTCGACGATGGTGCTCCACGACGTCGATCTAGCTGTTCCACCTCGCTCGGTCGTGGCATTGCTCGGACCGAACGGCGCCGGCAAGTCGACGCTGCTCAGGGTGGCCTCCGGGCTACTGCGGGCGCGATCGGGAACCGTGACGATCGGCGGAGCAGATCTGACCCACGCTCGCCCGGCACGCCGCGCCCGTGCGGGTTTGTGCCTGATCCCTGAGGGTCGAGGTGTATTCGCGGACTTGACGGTCCGGGAGAACCTTCGCCTGCTGACACCGCCGTGGCGCCGAGCCGGCACCGATGACGTGCTCGATGTCTTCCCCGCACTGCGAGCGAAGCTGGATCAACGGGCAGGTTCGCTGTCCGGCGGGCAGCAACAGATGCTGGCACTGGGGCGCGCCTGGCTGGCCGATCCGGCGGTTGTCCTGCTCGACGAGGTCTCGATGGGCCTGGCTCCGCTGGTTGTGGACGAGATCTTCGCGGCCCTTGGCGAATTGCGCACCACGGGTGCGGCGATTGTGCTGGTCGAGCAGTACGTCGATCACGCGCTCAGGATGGCCGATCACGTGGTGTTGCTCAGCCGCGGCACCGTCGCGTTCGCCGGACCCGCCGCGGGGATTGGCCGAGATGCCGTGCTGCGGACCTACCTCGGCGTCGACGGGGGACACACAGACTTGCCGGCATCGCCGGCGGGACACCCATCCGGAACCGCGGCCGGGCCATGGGCGTAGCGAATACTCGGTATCCAGGAGTGCAGTAATGAGGAAGAGAAGGTTTCTGTGGTGCGTGGCGCCGATAGTGGCGGCAGCGCTCGCGCTCACATCGTGTTCGGCCGACTCGACGATTGACGGGTCCAAAACCGTTGGCCCGGTGAAGGTGTCCGACGGCGGGCTCAAAGGCGATCCGATCGTCATCGGATCTATTTGCAGCTGCAGCGGCCCTGCCGCCGGATCGGTGGGGCGCAGCAGCGATGTGCTGCAGGCGTGGGCGTCATGGGTCAACGATCGTGGCGGAATCACTGGGCACCCGGTCAAGCTCATCACCTACGACGACCAGCAGAATCCGACGACGGCGCTGGCGGTGGCGAAAAAACTGGTCGAAGAGGACAAGGTGGTCGCCATCGTCGGCCAAACCAGCCTGGTCAGTTCGAGTTGGCAGAGCTACGTCGGCAGCAAGGGCATTCCGGTGATCGGCGGACAGCCGGTCGATGCCCCGTTCATCACCGATCCGAACTTCTTCACCTCCGGAACTACGCTGCCGGTGCTGATGCTGGGCGAAGTCGCCCAGGCCAAGAAGGCGGGCGCGAAGAAACTCGGCGTCTACTATTGCGCCGAGATCCCGGTCTGCGAGCAGCTACCGCAGATGGTGAAGCCGATGGCCGAACAGGCCGGTCTGGGATTCGCTTCGGAGAAAGTCGCGATTGCGGCGCCGAACTACATCGCGCCCTGCCTGGCATTCAAGGAGAAGGGTGTCGACGCCGTATTCCCCGGCGTTTCGGTCGAGGCGATTTCGCGTATCGCGGCATCCTGTGCTCAGCAAGGTTACAAACCGATTCAGGCTCCTACCGGCGTGAGCCTGCAGAAGGCGTGGGCCACGGACCCGAACTTCGAGGGCAGCATCTTCGCAGGCTCCAACGCGCTGTACACCGACGAATCCATTCCGGCCATCAAGGATTTCAATGACGCTCTCGCCGAGTACATTCCCGGTCTTCGGGATAGCACGGACTTCAGCTCACCGCTGCTGTGGCCTTGGGCAGGCGGGCAGCTCTTCCTGGCAGCGGCCAAAGCTGCCGGCCTCTCGCCGTCTTCGACGAGCGCGGATGTGGTCAAAGGGCTGCGCGCACTGCGCGACGAGACCCTCGGCGGCCTCGCTCCGCCGCTGACCTTCCCGGAAGGCAAACCGGCCTTTCCGATGTGCTACTTCACCGGAAACACCAAAGGCGGTGCATTCCACTCCGACAACGGTGGTAAACCGACGTGCATCGACGAGGCTACTGCTGCTGCTCTGATGAAAGCGCTCGCGCCGTCCTGAAACGCGAACCGGGCCGAATCGCTCCGTGTACGAAGGCGATTCGGCCCGGTTTCGGGGTCAGGTGACTACGCGGTCGGTTCGAACGACTCCGCGATGATCTCCGCCTGTTCCACCGCGTGGACCTTGCTGGAACCCGAGGACGGGGCCGACATGGCTCGGCGGGAGATGCGGCGCAGCTTGGTGTTGGCGAAGCGGGCGGGGAGGGTTTCGGGGAGGTTGAGGCCGAAGAAGGGCCAGGCGCCCTGGTTGGCCGGTTCCTCCTGTACCCACGCCAGGTCGGTGGCGTTGGGGTAGCCCTCCAGGGCCTCGTTGAGGCGGCGGGTGGGCAGCGGGTAGAGCTGCTCGATCCGCACGATGGCGATATCTTCGCGCTTCTGTTTGGCCTTTTCGGCGGCCAGCTCGTAGTAGAGCTTGCCGCTGGTCAGCAGGATGCGCTTGACCTTGCCGCGGTCGCCGACGCCCTGCTCGTAGGCCGGTTCGTCGAAGACGGAGCGGAACTTGCTCTCGGTGAAGTCCTTCAGATCCGAGACCACGGCCTTGTTGCGCAGCATCGACTTCGGGGTGAAGACGATCAACGGACGGCGGATGCCGTCGAGCGCGTGGCGGCGCAGCAGGTGGAAGTAGTTGGCCGGGGTGGACGGCACCGCGACGGTCATCGAGCCCTCCGCGCACAGCTGGAGGAAGCGCTCGATGCGGCCTGAGGTGTGGTCCGGGCCCTGGCCCTCGTGGCCGTGCGGCAGCAGCAGCACGACGTCGGAGAGCTGGCCCCACTTGGCCTCACCGGAGGAGATGAACTCGTCGATGATCGACTGCGCGCCGTTGACGAAGTCGCCGAACTGCGCCTCCCACAACACCAGAGCGTTGGGGTTGCCCAGGGAGTAGCCGTATTCGAAGCCGACGGCGGCGAATTCGCTCAGCGCCGAGTCGTGCACGGCGAACCAGCCGGGGTTCTCGCTGCCGATGTTGTGCAGCGGGGTGTACTCCTCGGCGGTCTTGCGGTCGATGATCACCGCATGCCGCTGGGTGAAGGTGCCGCGGCGGGAGTCCTGACCGGTCAGGCGCACCGCGCGGCCCTCGTCGATCAGCGTGCCGAACGCGAGCAACTCGGCGAAGGCCCAGTCGACCTTGCCCTCGTAGGCCATCTCACGGCGCTTCTCCAGCACCGGCTTGACGCGCGGGTGCACGTTGAAGCCGTCGGGCACGTTGAGGAACGCGTCGCCGATGCGCTGCAGGATGGACTTGTCCACAGCCGTCACGACGGACGCGGGCACCGGCTGGTCGCCTTCGACCGACTCACTCGGCCCCGGCGAGTATTTCTCCAGCTCGCGGACCTCGTTGAACACCCGCTCCAGCTGGCCCTGGTAGTCGCGCAGCGCGTCCTCGGCCTCTTTCAGCGAGATGTCGCCACGGCCGATCAGGCTCTCGGTGTACGCCTTGCGGACCGAGCGCTTGGTGTCGATGACGTCGTACATGTACGGCTGGGTCATCGACGGGTCGTCGCCCTCGTTGTGGCCGCGGCGGCGGTAGCAGATCATGTCGATGACGACGTCCTTGCGGAACTTCTGCCGGAAGTCGACCGCCAGACGCGCCACCCAGTCGCACGCCTCCGGGTCGTCGCCGTTGACATGGAATATCGGCGCGCCGATGAACTTCGCGATGTCGGTGGAGTACTCGGTGGAGCGGCTGTTCTCCGGAGCGGTGGTGAAGCCGATCTGGTTGTTCACCACGATGTGGATCGTGCCGCCGACCCGGTAGCCGCGCAGGCCGCCCAGGTTCAGGGTCTCGGCGACCACGCCCTGACCGGCGAACGCGGCGTCGCCGTGCAGCATGAGCGGCACGACGGAGAAGCCCTCCGGGCCGTCGCCCTTGTCCAGCAGGTCCTGCTTGGCGCGCGCCAGTCCCTCGAGGACCGGGTCCACCGCCTCCAGGTGCGAGGGGTTGGCGGTGAGCGAGACCTCGATCTCGTTGTCGCCGAACATCTGCAGGTAGGTACCCTGCGCGCCGAGGTGGTACTTCACGTCGCCGGAGCCGTGCGTGGCGGCCGGGTTCATGTTGCCCTCGAACTCGGTGAAGATCTTCGAGTAGGGCTTGCCCACGATGTTGGCCAGTACGTTGAGCCGGCCGCGGTGCGGCATGCCGATGATGACCTCGTCGAGGCTGTGCTCGGCGCACTGGTCGATGACGGCGTCCATCATCGGGATGACGGCCTCGGCGCCCTCCAGCGAGAATCGCTTCTGCCCGACGTACTTGGTCTGCAGGAAGGTCTCGAACGCCTCGGCCGCGTTGAGCCGGTTCAGGATGTACTTCTGCTGCGCGACCGTCGGCTTCGCGTGCTTCTGCTCGACGCGATCCTGGATCCAGCGCAGCTGCTCCACGTCCAGGATGTGGGTGTACTCCACGCCGACGTGGCGGCAGTAGGCGTCGCGCAGGACCGACAGCACGTCGCGCAGCTTCATCCGCTCCTGGCCGTGGAACCCCGCGACGTTGAACGTGCGGTCCAGGTCCCACAGCGTCAGTCCGTGCTGGGTGACGTCCAGGTCCGGGTGGCTGCGGAACTTGTCCTTGACCAGGCGCAGCGGATCGGTGTCCGCCATCAGGTGGCCGCGGTTGCGGTAGGCCGCGATCATCTCCAGCACGCGCGCGCTCTTGTCGACGCCGCGCTCGCGGACGTCCTTGCGCCAGCGGACCGGCTCGTACGGCACGCCGAGACCGTGGAAGATCTCGTCGTAGAACTCGTCGGCGATCAGCAGTTGGTGGATGGTGCGCAGGAAGTCGCCCGACTCCGCGCCCTGGATGATGCGGTGGTCATAGGTGGAGGTGAGCGTCATCAGCTTGCCGATGCCCAGATCGGCGATGCGCTCGTCGCTCATGCCCTGGAACTCGGCGGGGTACTCCATCGCGCCTGCGCCGATGATCGCGCCCTGACCGTTCATCAGGCGCGGCACCGAGTGCACGGTGCCGATGGTGCCCGGGTTGGTCAGCGAGATGGTGACGCCGGAGAAGTCCTCGGCGGTGAGCTTGCCGTCGCGGGCGCGGCGGACGATGTCCTCGTAAGCGGTGTGGAACTGCCCGAAGGTCATCGCCTCGCAGCCCTTGATAGCCGCGACGACCAGCGACCGGCTGCCGTCCTTGCCGGGCAGGTCGATGGCCAGGCCGAGGTTGGTGTGCGCGGGGGTGACCGCGTTCGGCTTGCCGTCGATCTCGGCGTAGTGCCGGTTCATGTTCGGGAACGCCTTGACCGCCTGCACGATGGCGTAGCCGAGCAGGTGGGTGAAGGAGATCTTGCCGCCCCGGGTGCGGGCGAGGTGGTTGTTGATGACCAAGCGGTTGTCGATCATCAGCTTGGCCGGGATGGCGCGCACGCTGGTCGCGGTGGGGATGGTCAGCGAGGCGGACATGTTCTTCGCCACCGCGGCGGCGGCGCCGCGCAGCACCTTGGACTCGTCGGCGGCGGTGTCGGCCTGCTTCGGGCCGGAGGTCGGCGCGGCGTTCGACGTAGGCGCCGGGGTGGTCTGGGGAGCGCGGGTGGTCACCGCGGCCGACTTGGCGGCGGCCGGGGCGGGCTTGGCGGCGGCCTGCGCGGGCTTGGCGGCCGGGGCGGGCGCTTTCGGGGCCGCGGGAGTGGCGTCGTTGCGCTTGGCGTCGGCGGGCTTGGCAGCCGCTGGAGCCGGTGCGGTAGCGGCGGCCTGCGCGGGCGCGGGCTGGCTGTTGCCGGTGTCGCCGCTCGTGTCAGGCGTGTAGTCGGCCAGGAACTCGTGCCAGCTCTCGTCGACCGAGGATGGATCCTGTTTGAATTTCTGATACATCTCGTCGACTAACCACTGGTTCTGTCCGAACTGGGAAGTTGAGCTGCTCACAGCAGGTGTTCGCCTCATTTCGTTCTTCGCGCTGCGACGTTTGTGACGTGCCCGGCACGGGGATCAGCGGATTGCGCGCCGATGCGCCCTATCTGAGGATAGGCCCAGCAGCAAATCGGCGGATTCACTGACCACCCGACACCCCCGACCCTATTGGTGACGACCCGTCGTCACCCGAGAATATTCCCTCCGACGCCGCTGCCACTGCCCATAGCCGGGCATACGGTCCGCCCGCCGCGAGCAGCTCGGCGTGCGGGCCGAATTCCACGATCCGCCCGTGGTCGACCACGGCGATCCGGTCGGCGCGAGCGGCCGTGCCGAGCCGGTGCGCGACGATCACCGTGGTGCGGTCCCGGCTCAGCGATCGGCTCGCTGCCAGCACCGACGCCTCCGTGTCCGGGTCGAGGGTCGCGGTGGCCTCGTCGAGCAGCAGCAAGTCCGGAGCGACCAGTTCGGCGCGGGCGAGCGCGATCAGTTGCCGCTGCCCGGCCGACAGGCCGCGGCCGCGCTCGCCGACCGGATGGTTCATCCCGAGCGGGAGCGCGGCGATCATCTCCGTCGCACCCACCGCCGCGGCCGCCGCGGCGATCTCCTCCGGAGTCGCGAATGGTTTCCCGAATGCAATGTTGCTCGCCACGTCCCCGGTGAACAGGTGAGCTTCCTGGGGCACGATGCCCAGCCGGGCACGGTAGTCGGCGAGCCGGTAGTCGCGCACGTCGGCGCCGTCCACCCGGATCGCGCCGGGGACCTGCGCGACCACCGAGGCTCCGTTCTTCGCCGCGGCGGCGGGCGCTCGCTGCGTGCGACCGCCCGGATCCGGCGGCAAGTCGTACAGCCGGGCCAGCAGCTTGACCACGGTGGACTTGCCCGCGCCGGTCGGCCCGACCAGGGCGAGGGTGGAGCCCGCCGGGATGTGCAGCGAGACGCCGTCCAGCGCCGGAACGGGACTGCCCGCGTAGTGGAAGCGAACCTCGTCGAACGCCACCTCGCCGCGCAGCCCCGGTCCGATGGGCACCGGGTCGGCCGGATCGGCGGCGATCGAGGAGGGCGTGCGCAGCAGGTCACCGATCCGGCGCAGGCCGACCCTGGCCTGCTGGTAGCTGTCGAAGACCTGGGACAGCTGCAGGATCGGTACGAACAGCAGCTCCAGATACAGCACGAACGCGATCAAGGTTCCCGCGCTGGTCGCGCCGGAGGCGACGCCGCGCGCACCGAAGAACACCACCACCGCCAACGCCACGTCGGCCCATCCCACGACGAACGCGAAGTACAGGGCGATCGCCCGCTGGGCGCGCAACCGGCTGTTGCGGTAGCGCTGCGAGTATTCGGCGAAGCGACGGGCGGCGCGCGGCTCGTGCCGGTTGGCCTGCACCGCCCGCAAGCCGGTGACGTTCTCCTGGAAGTCGGCGTTGACCACGGACACGTGCTCGCGCGACACGGTGTAGGCGGTGGAGGAGACCCGCCGGAACAGCACCGTCGCGATCAGCAGGGCGGGGACCGTCGCCAGCACGACGAGCGCCAGGGAAATGTCGATGACCAGCAACGCGACCGTGATGCCGACCAGCGTCAGCAGACCGACGAGGGTGGTGGCGACCCCGGTCTGCAGGAAGGTCGACAGCGCGTCGACGTCGGTGGTCATCCGCGTCATGATCCGCCCGGACAGTTCGCGTTCGTAGTAGTCCAGGCCGAGCCGTTGCAAGTGCGCGAAGCTGCGGACGCGCAGGGCGAACAGCACCCGTTCCCCGGTGCGCGCGGTGAGCAGCGTGGTGGCCGCGCCGACCGCCCAGCCCGCCGCGGCCAGGACCGCGCCGAGCAGCGTCGCGCGCACCAGCGCTGCCGCATCTCCGCCGAGCACGCCGCCGTCGATGGCGTAGCGCACCAGCGGCGGGAAGGCGATCGCGATGGCCGCGTCCGCGGCGAGCAGCGCCATCACGGTCAGCACCAGCCGGCGGACGGGGCGCAGCAGGCGGGCGAGCCGGAAACGCGGATCCGGCTCGCGCAGCCGCTGCGCGTCCAGGCCCGGCTGCTCGGTGGCGGGTGGCAGGAGTTCGATAGTGCGGCGCAGCTCGGGTGTCTCGCTGATATCGGCCGCCGCGCTGCCGAAGCGGCGACCGGCGGACCTGCCGAGCGCTCGCCCGTCGGCGGCGGGGGTCGCGTCCACGTGCGGCTCGGGCGGCGCGACGTGCCCGGCCGGTGCGGGCAGCCGGATGACACGGTCGGCGTGGGCCAGCGTGGATTCCCGATGCGCGAGGATCAGCGTCGTCCGGCCGCCACGGTCGGGCAGCGCATCGAAGATGGCGGCCTCGGTCACCGCGTCCACAGCGGAGGTGGCGTCGTCGAGCACCAGGATCCGCGGGCGGGCCAACAGCGTCCTGGCCAGCGCGATCCGCTGGCGCTGGCCGCCGGAGAGGGTGAGGCCGCGCTCGCCGACCACCGTGTCGTAGCCGTCGGGCAGTTCGGTGATGAACTCGTCGGCCGCGGCCTGGACGGCGGCCTGCCTGATCTCCTCGTCGGTGGCCTCCGGCCGCCCCAGCGCGATATTGGCCGCGATGGTGTCGGAGAACAGGAACGGATCGTCGAAGACGACGCCGATCGCGGCCCGCAGGTCGGCGGCGCGCACGTCGGCGATGTCGACGCCGGTGGTTTCGGCGGACCTGGTCGGGGCGGGGGAACTTCCGCGCGCGAACGCGTCGCTCGCGCCCGCGTGCGCTGGGGCGTCGGTGCACAGCCGGATGCTGCCCGCGTCCGGCGCGTAGAACCGGGGGAGCAGCAGGGCGAGTGTGGACTTGCCCGAACCCGCCGGGCCGATGACCGCCACCGTCTCGCCGGGCCGCACGCGCAGGTCCAGTTCGCGTAGCACCGGACGGTCGGGATCGAAACCGAACGTCAGGGCATCGATCTCGATGCCGAGCGGTCCGTCCGGCAGCTCCACGGGCCGCACGGGGTCGGCGATGACCGGCGCGGTGTCGATCACTTGGAAGACCCGCTCGGCCGCCGCCCTGGTCAGCTGGGCCATGACGATCACCGAGGAGAGGATCCGCGCGGTGCCGGTCATCACGGCGACATAGGCGGCGAACGCCACGAAGGTGCCGATGCCGATGCTGCCGTGCAGCGCGAGCAGGCCGCCGAGCGCGATCACCGCGACCATCCCCACCTGCGGAATCGACGCGACCGTCGGCGCGAACCCGGCGTCGATCCGCGCGGCGCGCATCCGCTCCGCGAACAGCTTGCGACCGTGCCGCTCCAGCAGATCCACCATCCGCGCTTCTTGACCGAAGCCCTTGACCACCCGCACGCCGGTGACCGTCTCCTCGACGTGCTGAGCGAGATCGGCGGCGCGCTGCTGCGCCGACCAGGTCGCCGCGTGCAGGCGCGGCCGCATCCGGTAGACCACCAGGCCGATCGCGGGCACCACCAGCAGCGCTACTGCGGCCAGCGGCGGGGACAGCCAGATCATGACCGCGGCGGCGAGCCCGAATTCCAGCAGCGCCATGCCGGACAGGGGGACCATCGCGAGCAGACCTTGGACCAACTGGAGATCGGTGATCGATCGGGACACCACCTGCCCGGTGCGCAGGGTGTCCTGTCCGACGCCGTCGAGCCGCTGCAATGCGCCGAGCAGGTGCACCCGCAGCGCGTGCTGCACGTCCAGCGACAGCCGCCCGGCCAGCAAACGCCGCCCGAATCCGGCCGCGGACCGGCTGACGGCCAAGACGACGATCAGCCAGGCGACGGCGGTGATCGCCGCCGTGTCACCGATCCCCGCCGCGTCGACGGCCCGTTTGGTCAGCAGCGGTCCCGCGGTTTCGACGATCGCCCCGCCGAGTACCGCCGCCGCGAGCCCGGCCAGCACCGCGCGGTGCGGTAGGCATTCGGCCCACAGCCTGCGTATCCAGCCCGGTCTACTTCCCCCGTCCACGTCGTGCGCTCGCCCCCTTTGTCGTACCGCGTTCGTCATCGACGGTACCGACACCGACCGACAAGCCGTTGTTCCCTATCGGCTCTTCATCACAGGTCGCGGGTGCGCAGGTGCCACCAGCTCGCGGCGCCCAGACCGATGGTCCACAGCAGCAGGACCACGACAGCGGCCGGGGCCGGAGCGAGCACATCGCTGTCGGGATAGGAGCCGACCGCCACCGTGCCGACGGTGGCGGAGAGGGGCAGCACGGTGACCACGCCCGGGATGCCGAGACCCCGCGCGACCAGCCAGATCAGCGGTTCGGCCAGCACGATCCAGCCGAGCAGCAACGCCACCGCCCTGGTCGAGGACCGCAGCAGGATGCCCGCGCTCGCGCCGATCAGCGACCAGCAGACCGCGGCGAGCAGACCGCCGCCGAGCACCGCGAAGAACTCCCCGGTGACGGCGAAATCGCCATGCCCGGCAGCGAACAGCGCGGCTACCGAAACCAGTTCCACGGCGACCGCCGCCGCCAGCGCGCAGCACCCGATGACCAGGAATTTCGCGGCCGCGAGCCGGTCGCGGTCGCCGCTGAACAGTGTGGTCACGGCGATGCTGTGATACCGGTACTCCGCCCCGGTCGCCACCGCGCCGAAGACGGCGGCCGCCAGCACGACCAGCGCCAGGCCGACGTAGAGCCCGATAGTCGCAGCGCCCGTGGCCGGCTGGCCGCGCGGATCCGGCGGCCCGGCCAGACTCGCCGACCCGAGGCTCGCGAACAGCGCCACGGCGAGCAGCGCGGCGGCGAGCGTCCGGCCGCGCGGCATCGCGACGACTTTGCGCACCTCGGAGTTGACGTTCGGCACCAGGTCCGCGGGCAGGATGGCGATCATCGTGGGATTCCGTAGGGCATCGGCGAGGGTGGCTGGGCGCCGGGCGCGGCGAGGCCCGGATAGTGCGGCGCGGGCGCGGCGGTGGGTTTGGTCAGCGACGCCAGCACGCGGTCGGGATGGATCGGGTCGGGCACGATGCTATCGATCCGCACCTGCGCCGCGGTGGCCGCCGTCCTGATCTGCGCTTCGGTCGCCTCGGCGACGGCGAGGCGACCGTCCGGACGGATCACCGCGTCGGTGAATCCTCGGGCCGCGAGCATGGTGGCCAACGCGATCGGGGTGGACGCGGCGACGACCAGCCGGTCCGGATGCCCGCGCCGCAACCGCGCCGGCGTGCCTTGGTACACCACCGCGCCTTCGTTCAGCACGACCAGCTGGTCCGCGGCGGGCAGTACCGCGCCGAGACTCTCGCTGGTCAGCAGGACGCTGCCGCCGCGACGGGTATGCCCGCGCAGGAAGTCCTGCAGCCAGCCGCGGTCGGCGGCGTCCAGCCCCTCCATCGGCTCGTCGAGCACCAGCAGCGGGGGATCGCCGAGTAACGCGGTGGCCAGGGCCAGCCTGGTCTGCTGCCCGATCGAGAGAACGCCGATCTTCGCCGAGGCGTGTTCGCCCAGGCCCACCAGTTCGAGCACCTCGGTCACCCGGCTGTCGGCGACGGGCGCCGCGGCGGCGTAGATCCAGAGATGATCCCGTGCGGTGTGAGCCGGATGCAGGCCGCGTGGCGCGAGAACGCCGCCGATCACAGCCGCGGAGCCCGCGCCGTCCCGCCGGGAACCGGGCCCGCCGACGGACGCGGTTCCGGCGGTGGGGGCGACCAGTCCGAGCAGCACTCGCAGGATCGTGGTCTTGCCCGCGCCGCGCGGACCCACCAGCGCGGCGATGGCGCCCGAGGGGATGGTGAAACTGACGTCCGTCAGCGCGGTCGCCAGCTCGTACCGCTTGGTCAGGCCACGGACCGCGAAGGCGATCGGCCGCGTCCCGCTCATCGTGGCGTGCCCGGCGGGTGCGGCTTCGCCGGGTCGATCGCGGTGAGCGGATCGGCGTCGATGACCAGGTGCCCGGGCCAGGTGGCGGGCGGGGGCCCGAATGCCTTGCGCGCGTTGGTGATCGTGGCCTTGCCCAGCGCCCGGTTGCCCGCGCCGCCGATCACGGCGCCGATGCCCGCGGGCAGCACCTTGCCCGCCATCAGCGCGGCGCGCTTGGTGATGAACCGGACGATGAACCGCTTCAGCAGCGAGTCGTTCATGCTGGACAGTCCGGGGATGCGGTTGGCGAAGGCCGTGCCCCAGTTCTTCGCGGAGCTGCCGACGCTCTTCTGCACGATCTGCATGCCGCTCTCGCCCAGCACGACCGCCAGCACCAGCGCCCTGCGCTGCTCCTGGTCCTCCGGGGTGATGCCGTGCACCGAGGCCACCGCCAGGGTGAACACCGCGGAGGCCTCCATGAAGAAGGTGGTCTCCGCGCTCACCGCCGCGATGGCCGCCACGGTGCCGACGCCGGGCAAGGCGGCGGTCGCGCCCACCGCGCTACCGCTGCCGGTCACCGCGAGCAGGTACTGCTTCTCCAGCCGGTCGATGATCTGCGCTGGGCTTTCCTCCGGATGGGAGCGGCGGATTCGGTCCACGTATTTGGCGACCGCGGGGGCCTGCAGGCGGGACCCGGTGTCGAGCAGTTCGACCACCGTCTTCTCGAACGCGCCTTTGAGCATCGGCGGCATCCTCCTCTTCCGGTCTGCTGGGTAGAACTGTATGGCACCGGTTGCCGTCAGCTCGTCATGACAACGAAGTACCCAGCCGCATCGGTTCCACCGGCGGCTGCCCGGCTTTCGACTCGGACGGGCGCGCCCTACTCGGGGGTGTGGATGGCGGGCACGCGTTCGCCCAGCGGCGGCGGGGGCGGCGGGGTTCCGTCGCCGAACGGCATGCCGCCCAGCGCCTCCCGGCCGTGCGGGGTCAGCCAATTCGACAGATCGGGGCCCTTGGGAACTATCCCGGTGGGATTGATGTCCCGGTGCACGACGTAGTAGTGCGTCTTGATCTGCCCGAAGTCGATGGTGTCGCCGAACCCGGGGGTCTGGTACAGATCGCGCGCGTACGCCCACAGCACCGGCATCTCGCTGAGCTTGGACCGGTTGCACTTGAAGTGGCCGTGGTACACCGCGTCGAACCGGACCAGCGTGGTGAACAGCCGCACGTCGGCCTCGGTGATGGTGTCGCCGACCAGATACCGTTGCGCGGCAAGGCGTTCGGACAGCCAGTCCAAGCGGCGGAAGAGCCGGTCGTAGGCGGCGTCGTAGGCGTCCTGCGCCCCGGCGAACCCGCAGCGGTACACGCCGTTGTTGACGTCGCGGAACACCGCGAGGTTCACCTCGTCGATCTCCGCGCGCAGCGGCTCGGGGTACAGCTGTGGCGCGCCGGGCCGGTGATGCGCGGTCCATTCGGTGGAGAAGTCGAGGGTGATCTGCGCGTAGTCGTTGGTGACGACCTGCCCGGTGGGCACGTCCACGACGGCGGGCACGGTGATGCCCCGCGGGTAGTCCGGGAATCGGGCCAGGTAGGCGTCGCGCAGCCGGGGGATGCCGAGCACCGGGTCGACGCCGCCGGGGTCCAGATCGAAGGTCCAGCTGAGCTTGTCGTGCGTGGGTCCGCACAGGCCGAGTGAGAGCACCGGTTCGAGCCCGAGCAGACGACGCACGATCAGCGTCCGGTTGGCCCACGGGCAGGCGCGGGCCGCGACCAGGCGATAGCGCCCCGGTTCGACCGGGTAGCCGTCGCGGCCGTCGGCCGTGATCCGGGTGGTGATGTAGTTCGTGTCCCTCTTGAACTCGCCGGGCTCGACGTAGGAACCGCTTGCACTGGCCGACTTGGTCACAGCGACAGTCTTCCAGATCGACCTCGTACGCTGACCGGATGAGTGAAACGAAGGCCACCCGCCTGGAACGCGACTTCACCGACGGCGGGGCGGAGGTGGCGACCCTCACGCTCGCCCACCCGCCGCTCAACCTCTTCGATCGGTCGATGCTGGACGCCCTGATCGCCGACGTCGCCGAGCTGTCGGCGCGGCCGCCGCGCGCCCTGCTGCTGCGCGCCGAGGGCAAAGTGGTGTCCGGCGGCGTCGACGTGCACGTCTTCGACGGCCTGACCCCGGAGCAGGGCGCCGAATTGTGGCGCAAGTTGTTCGCGCAGATCATCCACCCGCTGGAGGCGCTGCCGTGCCCGGTGGTGTTCGCCGCGCACGGGTTGACCCTGACCGCCGCCTTCGAGATCGCCCTCGCCTGCGACATCCTGCTCGCGGCGCCGAAGGCGAAGTTCGGGTTGGTGGAGATCGTGGTCGGGTTGACCCCGTCGATGGGCGGTCCGCAGCGTCTGGCCGAACGCGCGGGCTCGGGCCGGGCCCGCGAGTTCGTGATGACCGGCGACCTCTACGACGCGGCGACCATGGCCGAGTGGGGCGTGGTCAACGCCGTGCACGAGGACATCGACGCCGCGGCGCGCGCGCTGACCCACCGGCTGGCCGAGGGCCCCACGAAGGCCAACGCGGCGACCAAGAAGATCATCGAGGCCTGGCGTTCCGGTGGTGTGGCACATGCGGATTCGGTGACGCCCGAGGTGTCCGGGATGTTGTTCGACACCGAGGACCTGAAGGGCGGGGTGCGCAGTTTCCTCGAGCAGGGTCCGGGGAAGGCTCGCTACGCGGGCCGGTGACAGCTGGGACACGTTCATCGCCTATTCCAGCGAAGTTGTGACATGCGTCATATAGTCGCAGTGCCTGATACCTCGAGGCACGCGGAGGACGAATGTCGCAGTTGCTCGTCGAATATCCCCTCACCGGCCCGCACGCCTGGGACAACCCGCTAGCCCGGGGCGCCGACGGAGTGCTGCGCTACGGAAACCTGACGCCCGCCCTGACCGAACTCCTGGATCTGCAAGTGCACGCGTTCGGTACCCGCGAAGCCGTCGTCGAGATCGGCGGCCCGCGCCTGACCTACCGGGAGTTGTGGCACTCGGCCTCGCGGATCGCGGGCGGCTTGCAGGAGCACGGGATCGGATACGGCGACCGGGTCGCCGTCCACATGCCCTCCGGCGTCCGGTGGGTGCAGGCATTCCTCGGCGCCTTGCTCAGCGGCGCGGTCCCGGTGCTGGTGCACGACGGCCTGCCCGAGGCGGTGGCCGAGCGCGTGATCGCCGACAGCCGTGCCGATTTCGTGCTCGGCCATCAGGGCGCGGAGACCGAGCTGCCCGACGGCGCCGCCTACATCGATGACGGAGCGGCGCTGGGCGACCTGGCGCTGCTGTCCTACACGAGCGGGACGTGCACGCCCAAGGGGGTGGAGCTGACCAACGAGAATCTGCTCTCCGCCGTGCGCTCGGTGGTCGCGGCGCTCGACCTGCCGACCGACGGCCTGCGCAACCTGGTGCTGCTGCCGTTGGCGCACGCCAGCGGCTGCGTGGACCAGCTGTTGCCGACCTTCGCCGTCGGCGGCACCGTGGTCCTCACCCGGGACATCCACGGCATGGCCGAGGCCATCACCACCGAGCGGATCGACATGGTCTCCGCGACTCCGCGGATCTTCGCGGGCCTGCTGCCCGAGCTCGCGCAACTGCGCGCCGAGGGGCTGTGCACCGAGGGCATCGCGCGGATCAGCAAGGCCGGTCATCGGGCCGAGCGCGCCGCGTCGCCGGTCGCTCCGGTCGACCTCACGGCCGAACTGCGCGGCGTGTTCCCCGCCGCCCGGCAATGGTCGGTGTGGGGCGCGACCGAGACCAGCGGGATCGGCCTGGCGGTAGACGACGCCGAGCGGGCGGACTCGTCCGACGCGGCCGCGGTGCTCGGTTTTCCGTTCGGCGGAACGGAATTGGCGCTGTGGGGCCCGCGCGCGCGGGCGGGGCACGGCGAGTTGCTGTGTCGCGGGCCGAATGTCACTCCGCGCTACTGGAACGACCCCACCACGACCGCGGCGCGATTCACCGGAACGTGGTTCCACACCGGCGACCAGGTGACGATCGACGCCGACGGTTTGGTGCGCAGGGGCGCGGTTCCCGCCGAATGACGCGGGCTCACTCCAGCATTCGTTCGCGCAGCCGCGCGAGGAGAGCGGGCGTCAGCCCGATGGCGGCGAGATAGCCGTCCAGACCGCCGTGCAGCTCGCGCATCGACGCGGTGGCGATGTCCAGGTATTCGTCGCGCACGCCGAGCAGGTCGATCGAGAGTTCTTCCCCAGCCAGGAGTTTCGTCGTCATGAGAGCGCGCAGCGCCGGGACGGCGCCGTTGCTGAGCAGGTAGTCGGCCTGGACGTCGGCCTCGATGACGCCCACCGCGCGCAGCAGCGTCGCGACGGCCCAGCCGGTGCGGTCCTTGCCCGCCGCGCAGTGCACCAGCACGGCGCCTTCGCCCTGCAGGACGGACTCGGCGAGCGAAGCGATGGCGGCGTGCGCCTCCGGCAGCGCCGGGAACATCCGGTAGACCTCGAGCATGTGCGCGTAGGCGGTCCGCGCGGTCGCCTCGTGCGGCGGGGCCTCGGCCATCCTGGAGTCGAACGGCGTGATGGTCAGCCGGACGTCCGCGGGCAGCCGGTCGGCGCCGATGTGGTCGATCTCGCGTTGTCCGCGCAGGTCGTGGACCGCGCTGACGCCCAGTTCGCGCAGCGCGGCATGGCCCGCGTCATCCAGGCCGCTGAGCTGAGCCGAGCGCAGCAGGACGCCGGGACGCACCTTGGCGCCGTCGTCGGTGCGCAGCCCGCCGGTGTCGCGGAAGTTGAACGTGCCGGAGAGAAAGTACTGGTCGGCGGGGGGCGAGAGAGTCACCGATCCAGGCTATCCGCCGCGCGGAACGAAGAGGTGTCGATAGTGGATCGGACCTCACACGATAGGCTGACCGCTTTGGGCGGTTTCACTGTGGTATTTGCCACAGGATTTGGGTTGCCGACCGCCTGGACCGTACCGTTGTCCATGGTCTGCCGAGCGGTGACGGGACGCCGAGATCCACCGTCATAGCGGGATTTTCCGGACGACACGGCAGGATCGCATACCGGTCCCGGTTGGGTAACAAAACATTCTTTCAGTCTGGAATTACCCATCGAACCCGTTCTCAAACCCTGAAAACGCTCTACCATTGATTAACGTTGGACCGGGCAGCCGAGGTGTTTCCCGATGTTGCCCGCCCTGTTCAGCGAGTCGCGCCATCGGAGGTGCGCGAGTTCTTTCGCCGAGGGAGTCGTCGTTGAGCGCACGTGGAGAAGTGATAACAGAGATCCGGCTACGACCCGCCGTCACGGACGCGGTCGAAGCGGCGGCCGCCACGCTCGACTACAAGGGCCTGCGCGCGCTGCGGGTGTTGCTGCACGCCGGGGTCAGTGCCTACTGGCCGCTGGTCAAGGCCACCCCGGGTAAGCAGATCAGATCGTACGAGATGACCTTGGAGGCGCTGCGCGCCCGCTGGGAGGTCAGCAGCGGCTGCTTCCCCGATCCGATCGCGACGGAGTTCTACCGTGAGAAGGACGCGGAGGTCACCGCGTTCCTGAAGCTGTGCGCCGAGCGATCGGGGACGCAGTGGCTGGAGCCGGTGGAGGCGATCGCCTGCAACGTCGTCTCGATCGTGCAAGGCACGGTGCTGCGCTGGCTGGCCGATTGCAACGACGAGACCATGCTGGTGGTGCTCGACGAGATGGTCAGCGGACTGGCCGCCAAGGCCGCGGAGATCTGACAAATACTGGACGTTTGACCAACTTGGTGGTTGAGTTGTCCTGGTGACCGAGACGTCGCCGATCGCGGGGCTGCACGCGGCCACCGCCGACTTGGACCCGCCGCTGGCCGCCCTCCACCTGCCCACTGTGCGCGCGAACGCCGCCGATCTGGTGCGCCGCGCCGCAGGCACTCCGGTGCGTGTGGCCAGCAAATCCGTGCGCTGCCGCGCCGTGCTCGCCGAAGTCCTCGGCGCCGATCTCACCGCCTCCGGCGGTTTCGCCGGCATCATGTCCTACTCCCTGCGGGAAGCCCTCTGGCTCGTGCGCCACGGGGCGCGCGACGTGCTGCTCGGCTATCCCAGCGTGGACCGCGCGGCGCTGGCGGAACTGGGCGGCGACGACATCGCCCTGCGATCGATCACGCTGATGATCGACGATGCCGCGCAACTCGACTTGATCCGCGCCGCCGTCGGCACCGAGCGGGTGCGGCCACGGGTCTGCCTGGACGTGGACGCGTCGCTGCGCATCGGCCCGCTGCACCTCGGTGTGCGCCGCTCGCCGATACGCACGCCGCAGGAGGCCGCTGCCCTGGCGGGCGAGTCCGTGCGGCGTGGTTTCGACGTGGTGGGCGTGATGACCTACGAGGCGCAGATCGCGGGACTGCCGGACACCAACCTCGCGGTGCGCTTGGTGAAGCGGGCGTCCGCGGCGGAGATCCGCAAGCGCCGGGCCGAGGTGCTCGACGCGGTCCGGTCCGTGACCGGCAAGCTGGCGATCGTCAACAGCGGCGGCAGCGGATCCATCGAGGTCAGCGTCGCCGATTCGGACGTCACCGAGGTGACCGCGGGGTCCGGTCTCTACGTGCCCACGCTGTTCGACGGCTACCGGTCGTTCACCCCGCGGCCCGCGCTGTATTTCGCGATGCCTGTGCTGCGCAGGCCCGCGTCCGATATCGCCACCGTCTTCGCGGGCGGCTACATCGCGTCCGGCCCCACCGGAGCGTCGCGGGTACCCAAGCCGGTGTGGCCGCGCGGGCTGAAGCTGCTCGGCACCGAGGGCGCGGGCGAAGTGCAGACCCCCCTGTCGGGCGGCGCGGAACTCGGGGTCGGCGACCGGGTGTGGTTCCGGCACGCGAAGGCAGGCGAATTGTGCGAGCGGTTCGACACCGTGCATTTGGTCGACGAGGACGGTTCCCGCGTCGGCGTGCCGACCTATCGCGGCGAGGGCGTCTGCTTCGGCTGACCGGCGTCGGTCAGCCGCAGGAACGCGCCGAGATCGGCGAGTTCGTCCGTGGTCGCGGGCAGATATTCGGTGAGCAGTGGTGAGCGGATCACGATCGCCTTCCACATGGCGCGGCACAGGGCGTGCACCAGGCCGCGCGACAGCAGTGACGGCATGCCGTAAGGAGCGTCGGCGGGGCTCGAGGTCGTCATGGACAGCAACACCACGGCCGCCTCCCGGCCGCGGAAGCGATCCGGGGTGCCCACCAGGACGTCTTCGATCTTGGCGCGGGCCAGCAGCGTCCGGATGCGCCCTACCTGGGCCGCGTACGGCGCCACCACGAAGATGTCGTGCGGGTGCAGTCTGCGGGTGGTAGCGCCGATCGTCCAGGACATGCCGAGTAGGGCGCGGACCCGGCGCACCACCTCGCGCGCCTCGGCGGGCGAGGTGGTGGCGTTGCCGTAATGGTCCACCAGGACGGTGTCGACGCCGGGCTGCTCGCCGTCCAGCCGCCGGGCCAGCGTGACCGTCTCGTTGGCCCGCAGCCGGCCGTCGTAGTACAGGCGGGAGACCGGCGCGCAGACCGCCGGGTGCATCCGCCAGGTGCGGTCCAGGAAGTAGCCGCGCTCGGTGGGCAGCGTCTGACGTCCCTCGGCCAGCCAGCCGAGCACCGATTCACCGACCGGAGCCGGGTGGGCGCCGCGGGCGCTCGTGGCCACCGGATCGCCGAGCAGCAGCAGATTGCGCGCGCTCGCCGCGACGGACACGGTCTCGGCCAGCGGGAAGCGGCCGGCGTCGGCGATCACGAGCAGGTCCAGGCCCGCGCGCGGCACCGTATTCTCGTCCGCGAAATCGGCCGGGCCGCCGCCCAGGACGCACCCGCTGATCGCGTTGTCCAGGAATCGCGGGTAGCGGGCGGCGTCGATCACCACCCACTCCGGGGCGACCGTCGCCGCGTCCTTCTTGGCGACCAGTTCCGGCAGTACGCCCGCCCGCACGACCGCGTCGAGCAGGTTCTCCACGGTGGCGGATTCGTGCGCGACGACGCCGATCCGCCACTTGTTCCGCGTGATGAGCCGCTCCAGCACGCGGGCGGCGGTCGCGGTCTTCCCGGTGCCCGGTGGGCCCTGCACGGCGACGTAGGAGTGGTCGAGGGCGCACAGCGCGGCCGTGATCGCCGCGGCGTAGTCGCCGTGCACCTCGGGCAACCGGGCGTCGCCGTGCAGCCGGGGCGGGCGGCGCGCCAGGATGTCGAAGACGGCGGCGCGCGGCGTGTCCGGCAAGGTCATCAGCAATTGCTGCGCCGCGAGCTCGATGGCCGATGCGGCGTTCTCGTCCCATTCCGGCAGCCCGGGCGCGATCGCCGAGGGCAATTCGTCGTACGGTTCGCACCCCTCGGGCAGCGATTCCTCCAGCCGGACGGTGTCGTCGAACTCGGCGTCCACCGAGCAGCCGAGAACCGTGGCCGTCGCGGTGGCCCGCCGGCCCGCAGCGGTGACCATGCCTGCCGGCATCGGCTGGTCGTAGAAGGTGTAGACGGTGGTACCGGGAGTGAGCGCGCTCGCGCCCGGCGCGCCGCTCGACCCGGTGCCGATCCGCCCGGTCAGGGTCAGGTAGCGCCGCATCGCCGGACGATCGGGGCGGCGATGCCACTTGGTGTCGACCGTGCCCCAGTCGGCGACCAGGACTCCCGGCGCGTCGGCCCATTCGTCCACCGGATGGCTGAGCCGGTCGGCGTGCGCCCACCACAACGGCTGCCGTTCGCGGCGGTGGTAGCCGAGCGCGGCGGCCGTCAGCGCGGCGGGATGCAGCGGATCCCCCTGCGCGGCGGCGTATTCCGCGAGCGCGGCCTCCAGGGATGACGGCCGGGACGACGGCGGCGGTGCGGCCGCGCCGGGGATCGCGGCGGTGGGCCCGGCCTCGGCGGGCATGGCCCGCGGGGCGACACGCTGCTCGGCCGCACGATCGAGCAGCCAATCGCGCAGCCGCAGCACGGTGCGGCAATCTGGTTCGTCGGACGTATCGGCCGGGCCGGGAAGCAGTCGGCGCAACCCGCTGAGCCGGTAGGACGACTCGCCGACGAGCAGCGCGCCGCGCACGATCGGATACAGATCGACCAGAACACCCCCGCACAGCAGTCCGTCCACCAGTTCCTCGTTGACGCCATGCCGTCCGGTGCACCGCAGCAGCGCCGTGCGCACCGCGGCGGAGTAGTGGTACACGTGCAGGTCCGGAGAGATCCGGCGACGCTGGGTCAGATAGTCCAGCACCTGCTCGAGCACCCGGCGCTCCGCGGCCGCGGCATGCCGGGGGTCGGTCGAACCGCTCGGCCCGCGCAGCGAGAGATGCACCGTGTCCGGGCCGCCGATCTCCACGACGAGCGGAGCCCGGCCGCCGCCGGCGATGGTGAGCGAGAGGTCATCGGGGGACGGCGCGGGCAGCGCCCCGAGCGCGGCCGCGTCGAGCAGCGCGTGCGTGGGCGTTCCCGAAAGCTCCCGTCGCAACTGGATTTCCGCCTGGCGGCGCAACGCGGAGACCGTCCGCGGCGGCACACCGGGCACCGCGGCATCGGTGGTGGCCAGCCGGTCGATGGTGGTCACCCCCGCTTCGCGCAGCCGGGCGCGGGCGGCGGACGGCATGCCTGCCACGAGCAGCAGGTCACGCGCGGCGGACAGGGCGTCGGTGCAGGTACGGCAGCGGCCGCAGGCCGGATAGCGGGGATCGCCCCACTGCACGGGCAGCAGTTCGCCGAGCTTCTCGTCCACGATCCGTTCCACCCGCCGCCTGCGCGCCCGATACAACGGAAGAAGTTCGCTCAGCGCCCGGGCGCTGCTCTCCGCGCCCCGATGCAGCCGGACCAGCGGCGCGGTGAGCGCGCCCGAGCGGTCGAGGGCTTCGGCGCAGGCGGCGAGCTCGAGCGCGGCGGCGACCCGGTCCGCCGTCGTGGGCGCGATGCCGTGCACGGTGTAGCGGACCCGATGTTCCGCCCGCACCAGGAACTCGGCGGCACAGTGGAATCGGCCGTCGAAGAAGGCCGCGCCGTGCACCACGTGGGCGCCGGAGCGCAAAGCGGTGACCGTTTCGGCGTGCGCGGCGGTCAGTGCCGCGACATACCGGCCGGGATCGCTCGGATCGTCCGGGGGCCGGTCGAGCTCGACCACAGCGCCGCCGAACCGCGTGCGGTAGTCGTCGAGCAGGCGTTGCCGGACGTCATCGGTTCCCGGCGCGGGCTCGTCTCCCGGTGCGGCGCTGCGGGGTTCGGCCGGGATGGTGCCGATTTCGGCGTCGAGGGCGCGCAACAGCGCGAACTCGCAGTGCGCCGCGCGGACGAGATCGACGGTGGTGCAGACGACACGATCACCGAACACGAACAAACGCGGCCCTCCTGTGTCTTCGCGGGACACCCGCTGCCGGCGTGCGCCGAATTACACACGGACCGCAACACTGTAGCTAGCGCGCCTGACCTCGGCCTACCCTCCCCGGCTCAGGACCGTGGCTTACGGCGCTCCGGCCGCTTGCCGCCTTCGCGCTCCCGGCGATGGCCGCGGCTGAACGTGCGAGTCTGCGGCGGGCCCTGATCCAGTTGCAACTGGATGAGCACACCACTGATCCGGGTGCGCCGCAACGCCTCCAGCGTCTCCTCCGGCAGCTGGGCGGGCAGTTCCACCAGGCTGTGGTCGGGACGGATGCTGATGTGCCCGAAGTCGCTGCGGCGCAAGCCGCCTTCGTTGGCGATGGCGCCGACGATCGCGCCGGGCACCACGCGGTGCCGCTTGCCCACACTGATCCGGTAGGTCGCCAGCTCGGTTCCGGTGGCACGGTGGTGGGCACCGCCGACCGGCTCGTCGAAGCGGCGGGTAGGCCGCTCGCGCGTGGTCCGGTCGCGCTGCGGGCGCTCCACCGGCTCCGGTTCGGGCTCCATGAAGAAGTTGTCGCCGTCGTAGGAGCCCACCGCCAGCGCAGCGGCGATGTCGGCCAGCGGGATGTTGTGCTCGCGCTCGTAGTCCTCGATCAGCTTGCGGAACAGCGGCAGGTTCGCCGAGGTGAGGTTCTCGGTGATGGCGTCGCCGAACTTCGTCACGCGCTGGGCGTTGACGTCCTCCACGCTGGGCAGCTGCATCTCGGTCAGCGGGTGGCGGGTGGCCCGCTCGATCGACTTGAGCAGATGCCGCTCGCGCGGCGCGACGAACAGCAGCGCCTCGCCGCTGCGTCCGGCCCGGCCGGTGCGGCCGATGCGGTGCACGTAGGACTCGGTGTCGTGCGGGATGTCGTAGTTGACCACGTGCGAGATGCGGTCCACGTCCAGCCCTCGGGCGGCCACGTCGGTGGCGACCAGGATGTCCAAGGCGCCGGACTTGAGCTGTCCGATGGTGCGTTCGCGCTGATTCTGCGCGATGTCGCCGTTGATCGCGGCGGCGGAGAAACCCCTGGCGCGCAGCTTCTCGGCGAGTTCCTCGGTGGCCTGTTTGGTGCGTACGAAGATGATCATCGCCTCGAACGACTCCACCTCCAGCACCCGGGTGAGCGCGTCCAGCTTGCGCTGATGCGAGACCAGCACCCAGCGCTGGGAGATGTTGGTGGCCGTCGAGGTCTTGGCCTTGACCGTGATCTCCACCGGATCGTGCAGGTACTGCTTGGAGATCTTGCGGATCGCGGCGGGCATGGTCGCGGAGAACAGCGCCACCTGCTTGTCCGACGGAGTGTCGGCGAGGATGCGCTCGACGTCCTCCTGGAAGCCCATCTTGAGCATCTCGTCGGCCTCGTCGAGCACCAGGTACTGCAGCTGCGACAGGTCGAGCGTGCCCTTCTCCAGGTGATCGATCACCCGGCCCGGAGTGCCGACCACGACGTGCGCGCCGCGGCGCAGGCCCGACAGCTGCACGCCGTAGCTCTGCCCGCCGTAGATGGGCAGCACGTGCAGCCCCGGGATATGCGCGGCGTAGCGGCCGAACGCCTCGGCGACCTGGATCGCGAGCTCTCGGGTCGGGGCGAGCACGAGGGCGCGCGGAGTGCGGCCGGTGGCTTCGAGCCCCATCAGGATCGGAATGGCGAACGCGGCGGTCTTGCCGGTGCCGGTCTGCGCGAGACCGACGACGTCGGCGCCGGAGAGCAACGGGGGAATCGTCGCGGCTTGGATAGGCGACGGCGATTCGTAACCGACATCGGCGATGGCCGCCAGAATGCGGTCATCGATGCCCAGATCGGCGAAAGACGGGCCGTCGGTGTCCCTGTCGTCGTCGCCAGAAACGCTGTCGACCTGATTGGTACTCATTGACCAGCAGTTTACTGCCTCGTACTGGTCGTCCCGGCCACCGCCCCAATACGGTGAGACCTATGCAACTGGACAACTCGCCCGCGCATCGGGATTCGACGCCGGATCGGCTGGACGTGGCGGTCGTCCAGTTCGCCCCCTCGACCGACCCCGCGGCGAACCTCGCGACGGTGCGCGAGCACGTCCGCACGGCCCGCGAGCGCGGTGCGCGGGTGGTCGTCGCGCCGGAATACTCGATGTTTGCCGTGACCCGGCTCGACGAGCGGGTCGTCGCCGTCGCCGAGCCGCTGACCGGCCCATTCGTCACCGGCCTCGGGGCGATCGCGCGCGAGTTCGGCGTGTTCCTGGTCGCCGGAACGGTGGAGCAAGTCGCTCCCGGCGGCGACCGCATCCGCAACACCCTGGTCGTGCTCGGTCCCGACGGGGCCCTCGTCGCGCGCTATCGGAAGGTCCACCTCTACGACGCCTTCGGCCACCTCGAATCCGACGTGGTCGAGCCGGGTGCGATCGAAGCCCCTGCGACCTTCACGGTCGGCGATGTGATATTCGGCATGCAGACCTGTTTCGATCTGCGCTTCCCGGAAGGTGTGCGCCGGGTCGCAGCGGCAGGCGCGCAAGTGCTGCTGCTGCCCGCCCAGTGGATCCCCGGCCCGGCCAAGGTCGACCAGTGGACCACGCTGGTGCGGGCGCGTGCCATCGAGAACACCGTCTACGTCGCCGCCGCCGATCAGGCCGCTCCCCGGGGCGCGGGCGCGTCGATGATCGTGGACCCGGCCGGCGCGGTACTCGCCGAACTGGGCGACGAGCCGGGTGTGCTGACCGCCGGAATCGACCTGGGCTACCTGAGCGAGGTGCGCACCGCCAACCCGAGTCTCGCGTTACGTCGATTCTCGATCACCGAGCGCGGACCGGAGTAGCGTTCGGAATCGATGGTCTACACCGATCGGGCCTCGGCCGGTCACGCGCTGGGTGCGCATCTGGAACACCTACGCGCGGCGAATCCGCTGGTGCTCGGACTGCCGCGCGGTGGAGTGCCGGTCGCCGCCGCGGTGCGCGAGGTGATCGGCGGTGACCTCGACATCCTCCTGGTCCGCAAACTGGGCGTGCCCTGGCAGCCCGAACTGGCGCTGGGCGCCGTCGGCGAGGACGGGGTTCGGGTGCTGAATCCGGATGTGCTGGCGCACACCGGATTGACGCCGAAGAAAGTCGACTCGATCGAGGCGCGTGAACGCGCCGAGCTGGAGCGGCGCAGGCAGGTGTTGCGCGGTTCGGCGCGGCCGATCCCGCTGGAAGGGCGCACCGTGGTGATCGTCGACGACGGCATGGCGACCGGCGCCACGGTCGTGGTGGCCTGCCGGGTCGCGCGTCTGCACCGGCCCGCGCGCGTCGTCGTCGCCGTCCCGGTCTCCTCCACGGAGGCGATGCGCCGGGTCGCCGAGGAGGCCGACGAGGCGGTCTGCCCGTGGGTGCCGCGCTCGCTCGGCGGCGTCGGCGGCGCGTACCGGGACTTCCACCAGTTGGAAGACGCCGAGGTGACCGCGCTGCTGTGCTGACAGCGCTCAGATCTCGGCGATGCCCTTGCGGTGGCGCTGGGCCAGCTCGGCGTAGAAGCCCGGGTTGAGCTGCACCCACATCTGCGCCTGGGTGCCCTCGATCGGCCTTTTCACCTCGGCGGGGGAGCCGGCGGCGAGCACGCCGTCGGGAATCTCGGCCCCGGGTGGCACCAGCGAGTGGGCGGCGATCATGCTGCCCGCGCCGATCTTGGCCAGGTCCAGCACCGTGGTCCCGTTGCCGACGATGGCCTCGGCGCCGACCGCCGCGCCGTGGAAGACCACGCTGTGCGCGATCGTCGCGCCGGGCCCGATCTCCATCGGCACGTCCGGTGGCACGTGCAGCACCGCGTTGTCCTGGATGTTGGCGCGTTCCCGGATGACGATCGGCGCGAGGTCCGCGCGCAGCACCGCGCCGTACCAGATCGAGGCGCCCGCCTCGACCCGGACGTCACCGATCAGGGTCGCGGTCGGCGCGACGAACGCCGTCGGATCGACCTGCGGCCGTTTGCCTTCGAATTCGTAAAGTGGCACTCGTACACCGTAAACGGTGGTGTCGGATCATCGCCGGAGCGGCGTCGGGAACCGCCGAGCGGCTCGCGCCGGTCTCGATCCCAGAAGCGCCGAGTCCGGGATGCAAGCCGGAATGCGCTCCCGACCGCGGTGCCGCGATCCTTCGGCTGCGGTGTGCCGGTCCGCCACCTGGCGCGATCGTCCGGCCTCGGACGATGAGCACTCGGGGGCCAGGCGAGTCGGTCGCCGCGTTCGTGCGGACAGGCCGGTCCAATGGACACAGATGACTGATCGCCGCGTAACGGTCTGCGGCAGAAGCAGACCGAGCGTGCGGTCCGGTCGGCGTGTTTGTCACGCGTTCATCCGTTGTGCTACCGAGTGTCGGCGGGCGCTGGACCCCGCAACAGGCTGCTGAGATGTTCAGTGCCCGGCGAGGCGGCAGAAGCAGACCGGGCCGAGCGTGCTGTCCGGTCGGCGTGTTTGTCACGCGTTCATCCGTTGTGCTACCGAGTGTCGGCGGGCGCTGGACCCCGCAACAGGCTGCTGAGATGTTCAGTGCCCG
>NZ_JBSGDA010000024.1:88172-92896 GCF_053602135.1 Nocardia sp. NPDC004573 | reverse complement strand
CCGGCGAGGCGGCAGAAGCAGACCGGGCCGAGCGTGCTGTCCGGTCGGCGTGTCTGTCACGCGTTCATCCGTTGCGCAGTCGCTTGTCGGTGGGCGATGGACCCGAAATGGGCGGCCGAGATGTTCAGCGCCCGGCGTAGGCGGTGGACGTGCGCGCGGCCGCGGTGACGAGCGGGCGGAGGTGGGCGGCGAAACGATCCGCGGTCACCGCGACGATGTCGACGTCTGTACCCGTACGCACCGCGTACCGGCCGTCGGCGACCACGTCGATCCAGCACAGCACGCCGAACGGGCGTAGTTCACCCGCGCCGCGACGGGCGGAGACGACCATCTGCCCGATGCCTTCGCGCGGTTGCCGGAGCAGCTTGCGGATCCGGGATGGCGTGGACGGCCCGGCGACCGGAACGGTGACCAGGTTGCGGCTGTCCTCGCCGACTTGGGTCAGGGGAGCGGTCAGCCGCGGGAGGGCGCCGGGAGTGTTCTCCGGAAGCATGGAAACGATACGCGCGCACAAGCTTTTGGAGCTGCCCGCGAACAATCGCACCTCGCCGCCGCGGTCGGGCGTCGCGCCGGGGCGTTGCGCCGCGACCACCGCGATGTTGCCGGCGGCGGCTCCGAGGATGCGCACCGGCCGCGCCGCGGGATCGGGCCCGGCGTCGGTCACCGGTCGCGCTCCGCCGTCCTCGCGCGCCGCGTCCCGCTGACCGAACACCTCGACGCGCAGGTCCGGGTGGGCGAGAACGCGCAGCGCCGCCTCCAGATCCGCGTCCAGGACCTGATCGCACCAGCGTTCGAGCGCCGGAAGCTGCGCGGCGCGTTCACCGATGTCGCGGGCCGACAAGCGCACGGCGAGTGGGTAGGGGATGCGATCACCGTCGGTGCGTGACCAGGCCAGCGCGAACTGGTCCGGGGTCAGCGTCCAGTTCACTCGTACTCGGACCATTCCCCGAGGACGGGCGGCGTGGTCGGATCGAGCGATCCGATGAGTTCGCCGCCGTCGTCGGAGGGTTCGAGGAAGGTGGGCAGGTCGTCGAGGTCGAACTCGTCGTCCTCGTCGTCGATCGGCGCCAGGCGTGCGGTCGCCGCGTTCGCGGCCACACTCGAACCCGCGCGCGGAGTGTCCATCGCGGCCACCGCGCCGCCAATCAGGCCGCCCATCGCGCCCGCGCCGAGACCGGTGACCGCCGCGTCACCGCTGTCGTCGTTCTTGCGCCGCTCGTCGCGCTTGCGCTGTTCCTCGGGCGGAACCTGGGGTCCCGCACCCGGCACGGCAGGCACCGTCATCGGCTCGCTCGTCGCCGCGGCGGGTGCGGTCGTCGGCCCCGGTGCGCCCGGGGTGGGCGCGGCACGGAGGACCGACGCGGCCGCCATCGCCGGAAGCGCCGCCGCGGCGGCGGGCGCGACACGAGACGCGGTCGGCGCCGGCGCCTCGCCCGCGGTGGCGGCGGCGGTGGTCGGCGTGGCAGCGGCCGCGGTGGATGTGGACGCAGCCGCCACGGTGGGTTCCGGATCGGCCTGCGCAACAGCGCCCCGCTGCTGTACCGGGTGGCTCGGATCCGGCGATGCTGTCCCGAACGATATGGGCTGCGCGGCAGGCGAGGGCTGGGCACCTGCGATGATCTTGCTCGACGGTGCGGCGCCGGGCGCCGCGGCGGTCGGCTGATCCGTCTCGTCGGGGAACGCGGGCACGTCGGTCCCGGTCTGCACGAACACACCGGCGTAGATGTCGTTCATCGCGCGCACGACGTCCTGGCGGGCGTGCTCACTCGCCTTCTGCCCCTCGACATTGCTGGTCGCCTGGGCCGGATCCAGCAGTGCTCCCGCGAGATCCGGTGCGGCGGTGGACGGCTCGGTCACCGCGGCCCGCAACGCTTCGGCCGCGTCGCTCGCTCGCCCGAGGCGCTGCGAGACCACCGCGAACACGTCGGCCAGATCCTGGCCGCCCTGCTCGAACACGCGCACCACCGCGTCCGCGCTCTTGGCCGCGGAGCCGCGCCAGCCGTCGGCGATGGCCGCGCGAATCTCGGTGTGCGCCTGGAAGACCGCGTCGGCGAGGTGCGCCGCCGCGGCACTCCACGCCTGCTGGCCGCCCGCGAGCACGGCCGGATCCAGCAGCTGCACCTTGGCGTGGATCTCACTGTGGGTGAGGTTGTCGAACACTTCGACATTCGGCGCGTAAGCGGGATCGGTGCGCCGGTGGGTGGCCCGCTCGCCGGCGCGCGGCATCTCACGCATGTGCGGCTCCCGTTACGTCGATCCGCTCCACTGCCAGCGCGAGGGCCTGGTCGGCCTGCTGGTAGGTGGCGGCCGCGGCGCGGAAGGTCTGGGCGAGTTCCCGCGCGGCGGCGGAATATTCGCGCAATCGCGTGATCGCGCCGTCGGCCTTGCGCTCGAAACCGGCGCGCAGCGCATCGCCGGAGGCGAATCCGCCGAAGCCGGGCAGGGCGGTGGCGGCGCTCAGCACGCGGATCTGCTCGTCGACCCGATCGGCGAGCAATTCGTACTGGCGCGCGCAGCGTTCGTGCGCGCCGTCGGCGACGAGCAGGGTGTCGATCCACAGCGAGCCGTCGTCGACCGCCCGGTTCAGCGCGGCGATGTCGATACCGGGTGCGGTGACCTCCGCACGTGGCTCTCCGCCGAACTCGTTCTCCTGCGATGGCATCTGCGCCGTCCCCCTTCCTCGTCCGAAGAGCGGTTCACGGATGTCGTGCCAACCCCACGACGACACCCTGCGTCCAATCCGCGATGTCGGCAGTGACCCGCGCGTGCACCGGCTCGTGCAACAGGTCGTGCCCTGCGTCGATGTACTCCCGTAAATCTACCGATTCGTGGCGGCTAGTCCAGACCCTGACGGCATCGATCGGCGCGCGCCGATCGTCCACGCCGTGCACCGCGAGGACCGGAAGTCCGCGCGGCAGTGGCGTTCCCGGCGCGCCGGGCGCACCGCCGCCGAGCGCGCGCTTCGGAACGCCCGACAGCACCAGGCCCGCGAGCGCGTCGGCGGGCGGGGCCGGTCGCAGCGGGAAGTCTCGTTCCGCGGTCGCCGGATGCGGTGTCCGGCCGGTCGTTTCCGGCACCGCCGCGCCGAGCATGCCCAGCGCGGTCACCGCGCCCAGCGAGTGACCCAGCAGGATCAGCGGCCGGTCGCCGCGCGCCAGTTCGACGAGCCGCACGGCGTCCGCCACCAGCTCGGCCAGTGTGCCGGGCCGCTCCGGATCGCCCTCGCTCAACCCGTGCCCGAAGGTGTCCAACGCCCACACCTGCGCCCCGGCGGGCCGCAAGGCGCGCGCGAACCGGTGGTAGTGCCCGCTGTGCTGCCCGATCCCGGGCAGCAGAACGAGCGTGTACCGCGGATTCTCGATCGGCCACCGCCGATAGTGCATCCGTCCGCGCGCGCCGTCGAAAAAAGGCATTCACCGATAGTGCCAAACATCGTGTCGTGGATGGGACGGCACGATCTCGCGCCGAATAACGGCTAAGATCCGCGGCGACTCACCCCTAACCCAGCCGAGGTGCCCGCGTTGAGAATCCTCCGCCGTCCAGGCGCCTTCCTCGTCTCCGCGGCGGCGCTCGCCTGCACCGCGGTACTCGCGCCGGTCGCCCGGGCCGCGCCGCCGGTCGCCGCCTGTGACCCCGCGGTGGCGGTCACGGCCGTCGAGGCGCCGGTGCCGGTGCTCGACTGGGCGGAGAACCTGGGCTACGACGCCCAGGGCCATCTGTGGGTCTCCCGGCTCTACCGCAACGAGGTCCAGCGCTACGACGCCGCGGGTACGGTGACCGCGACCGTCCCGGTGGAGTTCCCGGGCGCGGTCCGGCTCGGTCCGGATGGGTTGCTGTACGTCGTCTACGGCGACGCGCCGGTCAGCGTCGTCCGGCCGGGCGGCGTGCTCCGGTTCGATCCGGCGGCGGCCGTGCCGACACCGGAGGTCTACGTCTCCGGGTTCGCGATGCCCAACGGCGCGGCGTTCGACCCGGACGGAAACCTGTACGTCGCGACCTTGTCCGGCGTGGTCAAGGTCCGTCCCGACGCCTCCGTCGACACCGCCTGGGGCGCACCACTGGCCGGACTGGCCGCCAACGGCGCGGTCGTGCACGACGGCGTGCTGTATATCACCGCCAACGGAGGCCCGCTCGGCCGGATCGTCCGTATCCCGCTCGACGACCCCGCGGCTCGCGCCACCGTCGCGGATGTGGCCGGGCGACTGCCCGGCCTGCCGGATTTCGCCGACGATCTGCTCGTCGACCCGAGCGGCATCCTGTACGTCACCACGCTCACCGGCCAGTTGGTTCGAGTCGATCCCACCACCGGCGCGGGCTGCGCCGTTCTCGCGGGCCAGCCGCTCACCGCGGTGGCCGCCGTCCCCGGCCGCCCGGCCGAATTGATCGCGAGCACCGAATCCGGCGCTCTCCTCCGGATCCGCCTGGCCCGCTGATTAGAACGGGACGGGTGCGCATGCGCGGCCCGGTGCCGACTCGAAGTCGGGGCTCGCGTGTCGTCGGCTACGACCTCGCACTCAACGTCACCGTCGCCGACCCGGCCAAGGGCTCCGTCGCTGGCACCGCTCTGCCGATGAGCGGTGGCGGCCGCGCGCACGCCCTCGCATTTGCCGCGCGCACGCCCTCGCATTTGCCGCGCGCAGGCCCTCGCCGCGCGCAGGCCCTCGCCGCGCGCAGGCCCTCGCCGCGCGCAGGCCCTCGCCGCGCGCAGGCCCTCGCCGCGCGCA